>CAYSUA010000122.1:0-9232 GCA_964433795.1 uncultured Desulfobacteraceae bacterium
AAATGAAAAGAAATAACAATTAAGGCGTCAACAAGGATCCCCTATGAACCTACCCAAAATTACGTTCATCGGCTTCGGCGAAGTCGCCTCTGTTTTTTCTTCCGCAATTTACGAGCAGTCGGCAGAGGTCCGTGCGTATGATGTCCTTATGGACACAAAAAATGGTATTGAAATATTAGAAAAGCGATCCCAGGCCAAAGGCATCTCTTTTCTATCTCTCAAGGATGCGTTAACAGATGCGGACTTTATTCTTTCTACCGTAACCACCAGCGTGGCGGAAGATGCTGCTCGATCTTGTGCGGAACACATCAGGCCCGGGCAAATGTATATCGACCTCAATGCCACGGCTCCGTCCGTGAAATGCAGGGTATCTGAGATTATTCAGCCCACCGGTGCAGACTTTGTGGAAGGATCGATCTTAGGCGCTGTCGGAGTCACCGGATCTAAAACCCGTATACTTACCGGGGGACCCAAGGGTCGGGAAACCGCTGAAACACTCTCCCGTTTGGGTCTCAATGCGGCATACTACAGCTCTGAGATCGGCAAAGCCTCAACATTTAAAATGCTTCGCAGTATTTTTTCCAAAGGCCTCGAAGTGCTTCTTTTAGAATTTCTCATCGCCGGTAAACGCGCCGGCATCGAAGACGACCTCTGGGAGGAAATCGTCGGTCTTTTTAAAAACAATCCATTCGATGTTGTCGCTGCAAATTGGATCAAAACCCATGCCACCGCCCATGAAAGGCGATATCATGAAATGAAGCAGGTTAGGGAGGTCATTCGGGAAATCGGGCTGGACCCCATCCTCACGTCCGGAACCGAGGCTTTTTTCAAGCGGTCCTGTGAATTGGGAATGAAAGACGCCTTTCCGGAGAAACCGGATACCATGGAGGCTGTTATCGAATTTATGGAGAAACAGCTTCAGAAAAGCGGAAAATAAAAAGAGAGGATCAGCCGCCTAAAAACAGGCGTCCCACATCAGGATCCTTAAGCAGCCCGTCTCCGGATCCGGCCATGGCAGTTTCTCCGGAAACCAGCACATAACCGATATCGGCAAACTCAAGACCTTTTTTGGCGTTTTGTTCCACCATGACGATGGTCTTGTTTTCCTTGTTCTGCAAATCATCCAGAATATCGAACACCATATCGATGAAGCGCGGCTCAAGCCCGATGGAGGGCTCATCTATGAGGAGGATCTCCGGCTCCATTACAAGGGCGCGTGAAATTTCCAGCAATCGACGCTCGCCGCCCGATAAGACTTTTGCAAGCGCTGCCCGGCGGTCTGCAAGGCGGGAATATTTATCGAAGATCTTTTCTGTTGCTTCCTTGGCCTTGGCCGGCTTATCCATCAGAAAGCCGCCCATCCACAGATTTTCTTCCACGGTCATACCGGGAAAAATGGAGGCGTCCTGCAGGATGTAAGCGATACCCGCTTGCTTGAGTTTCTGACTCGGCGTGAGCCTGGTAACATCGCTTTTATCCTGACCGTTTCCCACTAGAATTTTCCCGCTGAAAATATTGGTAAAACCGAATATGGAGTGGAGCACTGTCGATTTACCCGCGCCGTTGGGACCGATCAGGCAGAGCGACTGCCCGCGGCTGACCTTCAGATTAAAGGAATGCAGGATTTCCATTTTTCCGTAACCGGCGCGGAGATCCTCGATGATAAGAAAAGGATTATTACCGGAGAGATTGGCAATGTCACCCTTGCTGGGGCCTTTTTTGGCAATTTTTTTGGCTTCACGGGCAACGTCGTCCACCGACATGGGTTTATAGTCGTCACCCTTACCCCCGGCTCCGGCTTCGGCATAATTTGTCATTTGATATTTTCTTTCGGTCATCGGTATGCTTCCGAGTATTAAATGTTTACGCGCGACCCCCGAGATAGGCATCGATCACACGATCATCTTTCTTGATTTCTTCAGGCGGACCTTCCGCCAGCAATTTTCCATGGGCCAAACAGTAGATATGCTCGGCAAGATTCATGATCACCCGCATGTTATGCTCGATGACGAAGAGTGTTATGCCCATTTCACTGGTGGCCCGCTTCAGCCGGTCGATCAAATCGTTGATGAGCGTCGGGTTGATTCCGGCCGTGGGCTCATCGAGCAGCAACACCCTGGGCTCGTTCATCAATGCCATGGCGAATTCCAAGAGCTTCTGCTGACCGAAAGAGAGATCGCCGGAGATGAGCAACCGTTTCGGGTAGAGTCCTACGAACTCGAGAAGAGACTCGGCCTTATCCGTAAGCGCCGCCGGCGTTTTGGTAAACATGGTTTTATAGGTCATGTTGCGATGGGATCCTGAGATGAGCATATTTTCCACACAGTTCATCTTTGAAAAGATCCGGGTCTGCTGGAAAGTGCGCAACAGGCCCATCCGTGCGATCTGTGGGACCAGCAGCTTTGAAATTTCCTTTCCCGAGAACATGACGGATCCCGAATCGATGGGATGATAGCCGACGATGGAGTTGAACAGGACCCGTTCGGACCAATGAGACCGGTGATATGCCCTTCGGGAACGCTGAGACTGATTTTATCGTTGGCAGTGACACCGCCGAATGTTTTGGTGACTTCTTTAACCTCGATCAATGTGTTCATGGTTTTGTTTTACCTCACTCCGCAGACCGGTCTTCCACCCTGATTCCGAATCGTTCCGGCCACCTGTCCTGGGCCCAGCCGAGTACCCCCTGCTGAAAGTAGACAATGTTGATGATGATCAGGGCGCCGAGAGCCACCCACTGCCAGCCGAGCATATACATCCAGGTGGTTTCCTTGATTACATGGAACAGCGTGGCGCCCAGGACCGGGCCCCACATGGTTCCCTTACCGCCGAGGAGCACCATGACCACCATGAAGATTCCGAATGTGATGGTCGGAAAAGCGACATCCGTGGGCTCGATAAAGCCGATCATATTGCCGAAAATAGCGCCCACAATGCCCAAAAAGAATGCCGCTACGGACCAACCGATGGTCTTGTATCTGAAGGTATGAATGCCCATCCCTTCGGCTTTTTCTTCATCGTCACGAATGGCGTTGATGGCCAGGCCGAAAAGGCCCGAATAAAGCCACTTCAAAAATGCAAAGACGACGGCAGCCAGAACAAAGCACAGTATATAGAAGAGCAGCGACCGCGTATCGGGATCTCCTGGATAGACCGGCATGGTAATGCCGCCGCCGCCGCCCACCCATTCCCACGTGCCGACCAGTTCGCTGGCGGAAAGCGCCACACCGAGGGTGCCGATGGCAAAGTAGGGACCGCGAAGACCGAACACAATTCGTCCCAGGACAATGCAAAACAGGACACACCCCACCCCGGCAGCGATTATACCGACGGCCAGACCGGTGAAATATTGTTTCATCGTATAATCGATTTTAATGGCGCCGAAATGCGCCGTATATTCACCGATATTGTAATACATGCCGATCTGCACCAGTGCGCAGATATACATGCCGGCGCCGAAGAAAAAGATGTTGCCCAGGGAGTTGTAACCCGTTTGCCCGCCCATGATGTCCCAGGTGAGCGCAAACGTGATCATCACCCAGAGTACGGCGATCTGGAACCTAAAGTTGGGGAAGATGAAGGGTGCAATGATTCCAAAGACAAGAATACCACCGTATAATGCAATTGCTTTTCTGTTGTAGTTCATACCACCGCCTGTCTATGTCGCCGTTGCTGAATCTGCCGCACGATTAAAACAAGGACCAGCATACCCACCACGATGGCCTGCTGATACTCCAAACCTAATATGAAGCTGCCGAACTGTTCGATAACGCCCATTCCGAGCCCGAAAATGATGACGCCCGGGAGATTTCCCAACCCGGCGGCCGTTACAATAACAAATGCCCGGATCGAGTGTGCGAGTCCGAAAAACGGCTGAATGATCCATATCATCGAAATCAGCACTCCGGCTGAGGCACATATGGAAGCGTTCAACGCATATGTAAACGCATAGACACGTTCGGTATCGATGCCTAAAACCTTTGCCGCCCGGGGATCCTGGGCCGTTGCCCGTATGGCCTGGCCCATACGGCTGTATCTCATGAACGTGACGACGATGGAGGCCAAAATGGCTGTCAGAATGAAAGAGATGAGTTTGATGTCCGCAACGGTGACCATGTCTCCGAGAATCGAGCGGATTTCAAAACCGGATTCCGCCGTCTGCACTTCCGAGCCGAATATGATGTTCATCAATTGTTGCAGGGCAATGGCCAAACCAAAGGTTGCCAGCAGCGAGGTGAACATGTCCCGGTACACAACTCTGCTGATGATAACACGGTAGACAATCCACCCGAATCCGAACATCAGTACGATGGCCACGGGAAGACCCAAGATGGGATGGATACCCATTTTATGGAGGACATAGGCAATGTATCCGCCAATGATTACGAAATCGCCCTGCGCGAGGTTTTTGACGTTCATTACCCCCCAGACCAAAGCGAGGCCGTATGCGGCCAAGGCAAAAATCGAACCGACGAAAAGTCCGTCCAGCAATAGCTGTACGTTTAAGACCGGTGCAGCCGCAAGTAAGCTTAGATTATCAAACATGTCTTCATCTACCCGTCTCGACCTTTGCAAAACCCCCCTTTTTGCCCAATTTCTTCGTTAGGCAAAAATTTTAATCCTCGAAATACTCAACGTATATCTGTGGTTAAAATTTTCGCCTGCCTTGAACTTGAACAAAATGGTGCATTTTTCAAAGGCCTCTCTTCTTCAAAATAATTGATGAAAAGGCTATCCACTTTAGCCCGGAGGCGTGAGTGGATAGCCCTTTAATTATCCCAATGGAAAGGATTCACGTTTAATAGGAGACCTTCCTTGGGTGAGTCACCGGGTGGGAAGCCCACTTGAGTGGTGCGACCACGTTTAATTTACCGCCCTGAATTTGTCGAAGCACCATGGGTTTGGCAATGTTGTTGCCCTCGGGGGCAAACTTGATGTTGCCGTAGAATGTTTCCATTTCCGTGGCCGAGATTGCATCTCGAAGCTTCTCGGTGTCGAAGCTGTTTGCACGCTCAAAAGCGTCTTTCCAGACCATTACCGCCGCTGCGGCCTGGGCAGACTGATAGGGCACGTTTTTGTATCCTTTATATTCCGCTTTAAAGGTCTTATCGAAATCGGCCGCTGTGCCGTACAGATAGTCCTTGTAGCTCAGTGTTTCCGACCACTGGGTGGGACACAAAACACCCTCTGTGGCATTGCCGAATTTATCAATGATTTTTGCTGACTCGCAATGGGTGATGGCGATCATCGGCACGTTGATTTTCATTTCTTTGATTTGACGCGCTGCGGTGGCCGCACCCTTGGAGTGTCCGGAAACCACCAGGATGTCCGGCTTGAGTGCCTTGACCTTGGTCAGGGTGGCGGATATATCGCTGAGATCCCGCGGCATCTTGTCGTCGACGACGATCTTTATATTGTATTTCTTGGCATCATCCATCACGCCGGCTCTGACGTCCAGAGAAAACGGATCGTTCTCAAAAACCATTGCCAGCTTGAGGCTTGACGGCTTTCTCCCCGCCTTTTCGGCAAGTTCGGCGGCCAAGGCAATGGAGCTTGCCAGGTACTGTTCGGACGTGGAGATCACACAGAACAGGTACTTGTAACCCTGGGTGAAGAGTGAGCGCGACGCGCCCTCCGCCTCCACCATGGGGATCTTGTACTTTTCGGTTACCGGTGCCGCCGCCTTTGTGGTTGCCGAGCTGTAGGGGCCGAGCATAAATTTGATGCCGTCCTGTTTGATCAGTCGTTCCAGCAACTGGGCCGTACGCGCCGGTGTCGATTCATCGTCGTAGTATTTGATTTTTAGCTTATAGCTCTTACCGCCCACCTTGACGCCGCCTGCCGCATTGATAAGTTTGACGGAGAGGTTGTAGCCGTTTGAGGCATGTACGCCGTTTGTGGAATATTTGCCCGTAAACGAGATGGCGGAGCCGATGATAATGGTGTCGCCCTCGACCTTTGCGCCGGCTGACCCTGCTACCATCAGTACGATAATAGCCGCACCCAGCGCCAAGCACAACGCTTCTCTGAGTAACTTACGCATAATTTCCCTCCTTTTTTATGACCTTGTTCTTGTTCACCCCTCCCGGTTGGGAGGTATGCCCTTCAACACTTTTATACGATATCGATAACCGTATATGTTTTGAAATCGATTAGAACTGATGGTCCAAAAAAATGGAACAGCTCATTATCCCCAATAAAGGTCCGGGCCGAAGACTTTCGTGCAACGAGAACTGAGAGATAATGACCGTCTGCTAAAAACGCTTTTGATTGTATATGTATTTAGTTGACCACGGACTGGCATGTCAAGCAGTTTCTATTTCGCCCGCTTGCTAATTTAAACAGGTATCCTCTCCAGACTAACGCTCAAAAGGGTTTTCCTTTGATTGCAAAGGCGGCGCGTAGATTACCAGCAACCTGGCGGGCTGATCCCCCAAAACATCAACCTGGTGTTTTTCGCCTGGAGGAAAATAGACGGCGTCGCCCGGTTCCATTTTCTCTTTTTCACCCCGTATCCCAACTTCCACTCGACCTTCAAGGAGGTAGATGACCTGCTCGATGTCTGTGTGGAAGTGAGGTTCGGCCTGCCCGCCGGGATCGATGATCCCCAACACCAGCTCGACATTTCGGGCACCCACAGTCTCCTGGCCGATGATTCGCATGTTCACCGTGCCTGCGTGGGCATCCGGTGAATACGGCTTTAATTGATTCACCCTGACAATACAGTCGCTAAGTTTCATGTGTGCTCCTTTTCAGACGATATTCTCTTTTCGAAGTTCTTCGATTTTTTCAGAACTATACGCGAGTTTCTCCTGCAACACCTCTGCGGTATGTTCCCCCAAAAGAGGGGGATGCCGGGTTATTTCGCAGGGGGTGTCGGTCAATTTCATGGGACTTGCCACCATCTTTAAAGTCTCGGCGGTGGGATGGGGTATCTCCGCCACCATCTCCCGTGCCAGAACGTGAGGGTCCGAAAAGACGTTGTCCAGTGTGTTTATGGGGCCGCAGGGAATCTTTAAGTTGTCCAACTCCCGGAGCCATTCTTCGCTGGTCCGTTCGAGCATTTTTCCCTCTAAGATGGGAGCCAACTCTTTACGATGGCGAACCCGTTGGGCGTTTGTGGCAAAGCGCTGATCCTCTGCCACTTCTTCGATTCCGGCCAGTTTGCAGAATGTTTGAAACTGCCTGTCATTGCCCACTCCCAGTGTGATATGTACGCCGTCCTTGGTATTATACGGTTCATAAGGTGTGATATTCGGGTGCGCGTTGCCGAACCGAACCGGTCTTTTTCCGGTTACCAGGTAATTACTTCCCACATTTGCCAGCCACGACACCATGGCATCCAAAAGCGACATGTCGATATATTGACCCTTTCCGGTTTTTTCTCGATGCCTTAAGGCAGCCAGAATGGAGCTGCAGGCAAAAAGTCCGGCCGTAATATCCACAATAGCAACACCGACTTTCATCGGGGGGCCATCAGGATCTCCCGTAATGCTCATGATGCCGCCCATTCCTTGAATCACAAAATCGTATCCGGGTTTGTCTTTGTAGGGTCCGGTCTGGCCGAATCCGGTGACGGAACAATAAACGATACCCGGGTTGATTTTTTTAAGATCCTCAAAGCCGAGCCCGATTTTTTCCAGGGTCCCCACCTTGAAGTTTTCAATGAGGATATCGCTCTGTTTTGCAAGTTTCAGGAGAATCTCCCGGCCTTCGGGCGCCTTTATATCCACCGTCAAACTTCGCTTATTGCGATTCGTACAGAGATAATAGGCTGCTTCACCACCCGCCTCCGGCGGCCCCCAACCCCTGGTGTCGTCTCCGACACCGGGCCGTTCGACTTTGATCACATCCGCTCCAAGATCACCGAGCATCATACTACAATAGGGCCCGGCTAAAATTCGCGAAAGGTCCAATACCGTTACGTCACTGAGTGGTTTAATGTTTTGATCCATTCTTGTCTCCTTATAATCGGATAGGATTTTATTATCGGGTTCAAATATGATAACGCTAAGCCTATTATAACCTTTTGTCGGTTACAATGCATACTTACTAAGGATTCGGACTATCATGGATAATCGAGCAAAGATCTTACTGATCATCCTGTTGTCGGCACAGGCTTTTTGGGGATATTCATCCGGGGCTGCCCAGACACCGGATCCCAAAAAAGAAAGCGGCAGGAAGATTGTCGCAACGAAAGCAAATCTGTTTCATGCAGCAAAAAAGATACTGGTTTTAAACTGGTATGATTTCAAGACCGTTGACGAAGCGGCAGGAACCTTATCCACCGATGTCATCCCCATGCGGGTGAATGTGTCCGACTGTAATTGTGAGGATAAGTGGTTGAAGGCAGAAGATAAACGACCGATCATCAACGTGTCGGTGGATGTCAGGGTGGATGATAACCGGATTGCGATCCGGGCCCGCATTATCGGAGACTATCCCAAAGAACAGATATCGGAGAAAATAATAGAAGACGACCTGTTCGACCAGATTTCACGATATTTAGATTGAAATACATAGCCTGCTTGACACCCCATACCTTTTTTGTAATAGTCGAATTTCCGGAAGGCGGGTTCCTATCTGTTTTTATATCTTTAAGTCCTGTCAATCGACAGGGAGAACATATCTAGCGATGCATGAACGATTGAAGTATTCAGGCTGGGAAGTTGGATCTTAACCGAAGAATCATTCAACTGAAGAAAGGGGATACGTTATGGCATTATTGAACAAGAGAATTCTGGTTATGGTATTTTCTTTGGCTATCGCAGTAGCCTTTCTTTTCACATCCCCCCCGGAGGTTTTATCAGCCGATAAACCCATCCAGTGGAATCTGTCGGTTTGGGGCGGGAAGAGAGCCTGGACCGAGCCTCTTGAGTTATGGGCGGCGGACATGGCAAAAGCGACAAACGGCAAATGGAAGATCAAAATCCATTACGGAGGCGTGTTGTCGCCGTCAAAAGAGCAGCTCGACGGCATCAAAGCCGGTATGTTCGAGGCGGGATCATTTTGTTCTGCCTATCATCCCGGCAAGGTTCCCCTCCATACCGTTTCCGAGTTGCCGTTTATTGCACCAGCCGACAACAAGCATATTTTTCAGTTGACGGCTGCATTATGGGAGCACCCGGCAGTGAAAAAGGAGCTCCTCCAATGGAATGCAGTGCCCCTTCTGCCCGGAGGTCTTTGCCAGTGTCAACTTATGGGAAACAAAGCCATCAGAACGGCAGCGGAT
>CAYSUA010000122.1:9273-12259 GCA_964433795.1 uncultured Desulfobacteraceae bacterium
GAAATCGGTAAAGTGCTGGCTGCCATGGGAGCGGTGCCCACTCTCGTTCCGGCTCCTGAAGTATATGAATCCGTTTCCCGGGGCACCATCGATCTGGTTGGATTCCCGTGGACTTACGCGTACGGATCTTATAAGGTCCATGAGGTTTCCAAATACGCCATTGTTCCCATTGCCTTGGGAACCATGAACTGCCCTTTTGTTGCCAGTAAAGATGCATGGGATGCCCTGCCGGAAGAGTTTAAGAAAATCCATATGAAGTGGTACGAGAAGGCAGCTGGTATTTGGGCAGACGCGTATAAAAAGGCGGATGACAAGTGGATGCCGATCTTCAAGAAGAAACTGGAATTTATCGAATTCCCGAAATCCGAGCGCGACAAGATCGTGGCCAAGGCCCAGGGATTTTATGATAAATGGATTGAAGCGCGTGAGAAAGCAGGCCTGCCCGGAAGAGAAATCTATGAATATTACCTGAAAAAGAGAAAAGAAATCACCGGGAATTAACGTGATTCGGAATGCCGGGGGAAATGGAATTCCCCCGGCATTTTCTCTTTGCACGATTACTGCCTATAAGCGCTGAAAGGTCTACGGTATGGAAGAAAACATACAGACGAACAGCCAGCAGCCTGCCGCCTGGAAACGGTTCGGTATCCTCCATGCAATTGAAGGGAAAATCAGAATTGTTGAGGACTGGTTGAACCTGGTTTCCGTTTTTATCATCATGTTTCTCATGTTTTTTGCTACCGCTGAAATTATCGGCCGGTATGTCTTCAATGCGCCTATTCCGGGACACGTGGAGATTGTGGAACTGATCATGGCGGGTATCGTATTTCTGGGTATCGCTTACACGGAGAGGGTCGGCGGTCATGTCCGTATGGAGCTGTTTGTCACCCGGGTGCTGAAGGGCAGGGCGTATCATATTGCCGAGGTGATCACATCAGGGCTTTCGTTTTTTGTATACATCTTTATTTTTGTCCAAACGCTCAAATTTGCCATACATGCGTTTCAGATAAACGATGTCACTCCTTATATTAACTGGCCCACCTGGCAATCTAAGCTTGCCATATCCATTGGAAGTTTTTTTCTCTGCATCCGTTTCATCATCGAGTTCATTCAGCACCTGTCCCAGGCGATTGTCGGCGTGGAGATGAGGGATCTGAAATAAGAAGGAGGTATAATGGATCCAATTTTGATGGGATTGCTCGGCCTGGCGGCGATTTTTGTCCTGGTGGTTCTCGGCATGCGGATCGCCTTTGCCACGGTTCTTGTAGGATTTGTGGGATTATGGTCGATGAAGAGTATCGTGGTTGCCGGAAAGGTCGTCGGGTTTCTGCCGCACGGAATCGTAGCCCATTATTCATTGAGCGTGATTCCCCTTTTCATCATCATGGGATATTATGCTTTCTATGCCGGTCTGACCGATGATATCTTCAATACCGCACGGACATGGGTCGGGCATCTCCCCGGCGGGGTAGCCATCGCCACCGTTTTCGGGTGCGCCGGTTTTGCAGCCTGCACAGGCGCCAGCACGGCTTCGGCTGCCATCATGGGGCGGGTCGCCATCCCGGAAATGATCAAGTTCGGCTACCACCCCCGTCTGGCGGCCGGTGTGGTGGCAGCCAGCGGCACCCTTGCCTCCCTCATCCCGCCGAGTGTTATTCTGGTGATCTACGGCATCATTACCGAGCAGTCCATCGGGGAGCTTCTCATTGCCGGTTTTATCCCCGGGATTGTCTCTGCGGCCATTTATGCCGGCATGATCTATACCCGGTGCAAAATCAATCCGGAGTTGGGGCGACTTCAACCCAGGGCTTCCTGGAAAGAAAGGATCGTTTCATTAAAAGGCACCTGGGGAGTGTTGGTATTGATTGTTCTCATTATCGGTGGCATTTATTCCGGTATTTTTACTCCCACAGAAGCCGGGGGAGCCGGGGCGTTCGGTGCGTTTCTCATGGCTCTGGCCATGCGGCGCCTGACCTGGGCGCGTTTCAAGGAATCCTTGCTGGAAACCGGGCATACCACCATCATGATTTTTTCCATCATTGTGGGTGTGCTCATATTCGTACGGTTCCTGGCGTTAACGGGCCTTCCGTCAACCTTTGCAGAGTTTGTCCTGGCACTGCCGATTCCGCCCATTTTGATTCTACTTTTAATTCTTCTCATCTATGTATTTCTGGGCATGTTCCTGGATGCCATCGGCATGTTGATGCTGACCCTGCCCATTGTTTTCCCGGCGGTAGTGGGCTTGGGTTTTAATCCCATCTGGTTCGGCATCATACTGGTCAAGATGTGCGAAATATGCCTGATCACGCCGCCGGTGGGGCTCAATGTTTACATTGTCCGGAGCGTGGCCCCAAATATCCCGCTTGAAGAAATCTTCAGGGGAATCATACCGTTTCTGGCAATGGATATCCTCACCGTGGGCGTACTGATTGCCTTCCCGCAGATCATAACCTGGTTGCCTGAAACGATGCTGGGCGGGTAATACGGAGGATGGGTGGAAATTACTCTATAGTGGAATATTCCCGTGCCGCTTGGGATATCGGTTTTCCTTTTTTCCCGTCAACGCTTCAAGAGACATAAATAATCTCCTGCGGGTTTCCGCAGGTTCGATGATATCATCCACCAGACCGCCGTGTGCCATGGGATAGGGATCGGCCGCTGCTTTCAGCTCTTTGATTTTTTCCTCCCGGAGCGTCACGGGGTCCTGGGCTGCTTTGATTTCTTTCCCATAAATCACATCTGCCACGGCCTCTGCACCCATGACGGCCGATTCTCCGGTCGGCCATGCATAAACGTGATCGATTCCGATGTCTTTATCGATTCCCATGGCCGGTTTGGCACCCCCGTATGCCTTGCGGATGAGAACGGCAATCTTGGGGACGACCGATTCTGCAATGGCATAGAGAATCTTGGCGCCATGCCTTAGGATACCGGCGTGTTCCTGACGGGACCCGGGCATGAATCCGGTAGTATCCGCCAAAAAAAT
>CAYSUA010000123.1:0-12258 GCA_964433795.1 uncultured Desulfobacteraceae bacterium
CCTTAAAGATGCTTTTACGCTGGGCCTGCGTATTGTCAATCAGCTTCGGGTCTTCAGTTTCCGTCACGGCTTGGATATTAAAGATGAGCGGCCGTCTGTTCGTTATGGGTCAAGACCTGTTGACGGTCCCAACAAAGGGGTAAACATCATGGAAAAATGGGACTGGATGAAGGAAAATTACTATACCTTGATGGGCTGGGATTCAAAGACCGGCAAACCCCTGCCCGAGACCCTGGAAAAATTGGACCTCAAAGAGATCATTCAGGATCTCTAAGCTGTAGAGAACATACCTTTAAAATGTGACGCGCTTACAAAGACCGCGTTCTCTTCGAACGCGGTCTTGCTTTATATATGGAACAGACGGTGGGTATCCTCGGACTCGGACGGATGAGAATGCCGTCAGCGAACATTTTTTCTGTGTATATTGACCGGTTTCTAATCGTCCGCCGAAACGATATCGATCAGTCCTGTTTTTGTATCCGTTAAACGCTTTGTCTTGATCTCGTTTAAAATGATCAGACCCAACTCGACGCGATAGCAGCAGCGTGTCCCTTCTTCAAGATGGCCGATATAGACCTTGTCGTTTAAGGTATCGTGGGCAACGATATGGATGTGGGGTTCCCCGCCGGCCACCGAGCCGTGCAAAGCACCCACTTCTATGGGCCCCTCGAGATCGAAATAGAGATCTTTCGGCGGCAGGCCTGTGGAAACAATGGTGTGCAGTTTGCAGACATCAAAGGATCCGATGCCAGCAGTAATCAACGCGGCATCGATACCTTCTTTTTTCAGCATCTCCCGCAGCTCTTCGATAATGTAATCACCGCGCCGAAAGGAAATCATAAATGTCCGCGTGCCATGGGTTGCTTCAATACTCAACATTGTTAAACCTCCAGAAAATTAAGTTTAAATAACTATTTTCATCTTTGCCGCTGTACTAGATTATTTTAGCATGCTCGGCAACCAAAGGCTGATCGAAGGGACGAAGGTTATGATCCCCAAGGTAATGATCAGCGGCAGATAGTATGGAACCAAGGCCTTTAGGAGTGCCCCAATGGTGGTGTCCGCTATCTTACTTACAAGGAATAGCGAGTACCCCATGGGTGGTGTAATAAGTCCGCACATCAAGTTGAAGATCGCGATGATCCCTAAGTGAACCGGATCGACGCCCGACATGACGACCGGACCGGCGATGATGGGTATAATCAATAATGTTGCTGTGGTGCTGTCCAAGAACATACCTGCAACCAACAAAATAATATTGACCAGAATGAGTAACATCCATGGCTCTGAACCGATGGTAAGAAACGTCTTTGAAACTGCCTGCGGCAACCCTTCCACGGCGAGAATCCAACCGAATAGAGCCGACGCAGCCAGAATGAGCAAAATCGCCGCCGTGTTGCGAATCGTATCCTCAAACGCGTGCACAACGTGCTTCCATGTGAGCTCCCGGTAAAGCGTACTGCTGATGACAAGCACGTAAACGACGGTAACCGATCCGGCCTCTGTTGGTGTGAAGTAGCCGGAAAGCATACCGAACACGAGAAACGCGGGCGCGAGGAGCGCAGGCAACGCCGGCCAAAAATCATGTATGATTTCCTTAAATGTCGGCCATCTCTCTGAGCGCGGCAGATTGTGCTTCATCGCAACGATAGTGGTCACAAGCATCAAAAGGACAACACACACGATTGCAGGCAGGATTCCCCCGATAAGCAGCTTGACGATCGACACACTCGTAATCGACCCGTATATGATAAGAGGGATGCTTGGTGGAAAAATCGGACCGACAATAGCCGACGCAGCGGTGACGGCCCCGGAAAACTCTTTCGTGAATCCACGCTCCCGCATTGCTTCGATCTCAATTTTTCCGAGACCGCCGATATCCGCAAGTGCCGCGCCGGAAATACCTGAAAAAATCAGGCTGGCGAAAATGTTAACCTGCGCCAACCCCCCGGGGAAACGCCCTACTGTGGTACCGGCAAACGAGAAAATACGCCGACTGATACCGGCTGAGTTCATCAAGTTGCCCACAAGAATGAATACCGGGACAGCCACCAGCGGGAATGAGTCGAGTGCATACATCATGCGCTGGGAGACCATTTCGAAGGGAAAGCCCATGACCAAAACGTAGACAATCGACGGAAGGGCAATGGCGATAACCACCGGAAAGCCCAGAATAAACAGAACGACAAAGGTGATAATGATCAATATAGCCATAGCCAGAACAATCCCTATTCCCGATTGCGCGCTTTGTTCTTGAAAACAGTGACCATTTCCACCGCATATTCGATGGTCAAGAGAAGGAACCCCACGACAACCGGCGACATTACAACCCAAAATGGAACCACGAGTGCGGGAGAAGTATTCGCATACATCTTACTGATCAAAGAGGTTCCCGAAACCGTCAGGAAACCAAAAACGAGAACGCTGCTGGCGGCAATGATAATTCGAAGCCAAACATTGAATTGCTTAGGGAAAAACTTTTGAAACTGGTCCATTGTGATGTGTCCGCCAATCCAAACAGCCAACGGCGAACCGAGAAAGATTAAAGCGATCAACAAATATCTCGACATCTCCTCAGCGCCGATAAATGGCGCAGAAAGTAATCTCAAGATTATCTGTGTGACCGGCGTTACAACCAGGAGCAATAGAATCAAGGACGTGACTATCTGCAGTATGAAACGAATCTTATTCAAGATAGCCATGATTAGTTACCTTTTTAATGTCTTTGGAGAATGTGGGCGGCGCCTCTTTTTGACACCGCCCACAGTGTTTAGTCAAAAACTTATCTTTCCGCTGCATCGATACGCTTGAGCAAGGGTCCCCAATTGGGATAATCCTTTCCGACCTGCTTCATGACCGCTGCTCTGAATTCCTTGGTCTTGAGACCGTTGGATTCATCAATGAACTTGATACCTTCCTTTTCGAGCTTGCCGACAATGGTTTTGTTCGCTTCGGCCATCCATTGAACGGTCTCGTCGGCAAGGGCAAGAAACACATCGTCGATCTTCTTGCGATCGGCCTCGGGGATCGATTCATAGAGCGTGTTGTTCATGAACACGGCGACCGGACCGGTCATGTGATAGGTCATCATAATGTGGGTTTGCACTTCGTAGAGCTTACCGGCGTAAATGTTCGTCAGGGGGTTGTCCTGACCCACGACCACACCCGTCATCAAGGCCGTGGCGAGTTCCGAAAATTCAATCGGAGTCGGAATTGCGCCCAGGCCTCTATACATGGTTACCCAAAGCTGGTTTGCGGGGCCGCGAAACTTTTTACCCTTCATGTCGGCCGGGCTGTAGACCGGGAAGTTGGCGCTCATCTGGCGCGCACCGCGGAAGACGGATCCGACGAAGCGGACGTTGCCGCGTTTGACCAATTCCTTGTTCATCTCCTGCATCAGCTCCGAACGTTGATGCTGCGTGGCGTCGATGGCATGCTGGGGACTCTTAAAGGCATAAGGGGCGCCAAACACTGCGACCGGCTTATAGATACCCTCAAGCGCTGCAAAGTCATGCATGGCCATGCCGATGGAGCCCAACTGGACACCGTCGACCATTTCCTGCTTGCCGCCCAATTGGCCGTTCGGGAACACATCGACTTGTACCCGGCCCTCTGTGACCGCTTCGATCCGTTTCTCCAATTCATTGGCGTAGCGGGTCTGGGGGGCGCCCTCAACGCCGACGTGCGCATATCTGATTTTGATGGTTTTGGCATCCGCTGCCGTTCCCGCGATGAGCATCATTGCGACTGCGAGTACAAAGATACTGGTTAAATTCTTACAAAGTTTCATTGCATTCTCCTCTCTGTTTGTGTGGATTATAAGTTGAACGTTGAAAAAAACTTTTTGATTTTTTTCAGCGTCATGATGAGGTATCCGGTTTCTTCCGTTTTCCTGTCCGAATACGTGAAGTCGGATGGCCTCTCTTCCGAGTCTAAATCACTATTGTGCGCTCCTCTCATAATTTTTAACCGAATGCCGAATGATAAATTTCGGTTCAAGGACGACTTTTTTATACGAATTGCAGGTGTTTCTTTCCAGCCTTTCCATGAGGATCCCGGCTGCCTGCTTTCCCATTTCTAATCTTCTATGTTCCAATACAGTAAGCGGGGGGTCGACAAAACTGCACCAATCGTAGTCACCATGGCCGACCACAGAGATATCTTCCGGCACATTGATATTATTTGCTTTCAAGTAGTTATACATACCTTGGGTCATAAAATTGTTCGCGGGTATGATTGCATCCGGAGTTATGGAGGCGTTGAAGATTTTTTCAGTGCTCCTGTAACCCCCTTCAATGGAATAGTCACCGATGGAGATCAACTCCTCGTAAACTGGGACGTTATGTGTTCTCATTGCATCAAGAAACCCCAGGTGCCTTTCTTTAAATGTACTCAATTCGGCATTTCCATTTATGAATGCAATTCTACGATGCCCTGTTTTGATCAGGTATTCGGCAGCTAAATAACCATCCTTTGCGTTATCATTTAAAACAGCGTCAGCATCTATACCGGTAGGCAAGCGGTTAAAGAAAATAGGCGTAAGATCTGCAAATACATCCTTGTCTTTTTTATAATCCGAAATACACGAAGAAATAATGATACCCCGAACAGACTTCTGCCTCAGCAAATCGATATAACGAAGCTCTTTGTCCGGATCCTCACCGGTATTAAACAGAATGGTATCATACTTACTCTGGGAGCATACGTGATCGATTCCTTTAAGAATAAACGCAAAAAACGGATTGGAGATATCCGAGATAATCACCCCGATGGAGTTGGTCTTACCCGTGCGCAAACCGACTGCTGTTTGGTTGACCTTGTAACCGGTTTCGCTGATGACCGCTAAAACCCTTTCTTTTGTCTTTGCGGAAACGTATCCGGTCTCGTTGACCACCCGGGAGACCGTCATGGTGGATACTCCGGCATATTGTGCGACGTCTTTAATCGAGACCATTTTGTGAGCCGTAAAGGGAAGGTGTTTAATTAAATAAGTTAACGTCAACATGTTAACGTCAACATACAAGTACTAAATTAAAATTCTTTCTGTCAAGATAAAAATTGGGCTATTGAACAAAATCATTCCGATAAGCGTTGCCGGTAATTTTTACGGTTGCTCAAGATACAGAAAAGTACACAAGAACCGGATGATTCTAAATTTTTCTTGACATCGCAGGTGGAGTTTTATCTTGTATATCTTTATTAATCGATCATTGATGGAACCGGTCCATAAAGGAGGTGCTTCATGGCAAAACGAATCATTCAGGCGGATTTATTGCTCGGTATGGCAGGAAAGCCGCCCATCGAAGGGGGGGCGGTTCTGATTGAAAACGATCAAATATCGGCTGTTGGGAAAAAAGCCGATTTTACCGTGGATGCGGATATTGAAGTAATCGACTGCACCGGGCAGGTACTGATGCCCGGGCTGATTGACTGTCACAATCATCTTTCATTGGACACCCGATTGGAGAATTACCTTTTACGAATGAAGGACAGTATACCCGAACTCACACTCCGGGCGGTCGAGACCATGGCGATCGATCTTAAAGCCGGTGTGACGACCTCCCGTTGTCTCGGAGACAAGGAGTTTTTGGATATCTCCTGTAGAAAAGCGGTGGAAGACGGGCGATTGAAGGGGCCCCGCCTGATTGTGGCCACCCGTGGAATCCGGGCATCGCACGGTCACGGCTATGTGGGGTATCCCTTTAACGGACCGGAGGCGATCCGAGAAGCGGTAAGGGAGAATTTGCTGGCCGGAGCCGAATTAATCAAAATATACATTACCGGAACATTGAAAGGACCCGGTGAAATCGCCAGCTATTTTTCAAAATCCGAGATATCCCTTGCCGTTGAGGAAGCCAACAGAGTCGGCGTAAAAACCGCCACCCATTGTATCGGTGGCCAGGGGCTGGATTGGGCCGTCGAGATCGGAATCGATTCCATTGAACACGCTTATTTTATATCGGATCGGCAGATCGATCTTCTGGGCCGATCGGACAGCCAGCTGGTCTTAACACCCAGTCTATTTCTTGCTGAGGAGAGAATCGAAATCCTTCCACAGGGGCTCGCGGACGAATTCCGCCGGGAACGGGACCTGGTTGGCGAGTGCATGGCTGCCGTCATTAAATCCGGCCTAAACTATGCCGTTGGAACCGACGGGATGCACGGCGGGCTCGTTAAAGAAATGGGAATTCTGGTGGATTTGGGGGCGTCTCCCCGTGATGTGTTGAAAGCGGCCACTGCATACGGGTCGCAAGTGTGTGGTTTAGAGGATGAAATCGGTACGTTGGAGCCCGGTAAATCAGCCGACATTATCGGTGTAAAAGGAAATCCCCTGGAAGATATTCGGTCCTTGGAAAACATTGAAACGGTCATATTGAAGGGCAGATTGGTTCATCAACAAATCGCTTAACCTAAATTACAGTATCTGAATGGCCAAAAGAGATGCACAGGTGATCATTATCGGAGCAGGTGTCATTGGCACCGCCTGTGCTTATTTTCTTTCTCGCCTTGGCATAAAAGCCCTGGTTCTCGAGCGGCATTACCTCTGCGCCGGTGCTTCCGGGGCAAGTGCCGCGTTAATCACTCTGGGCAGTACCCATCCGACTTCAGACCCTCTGGATCTCCTCCGCTTTGAAAGCCACGAACTGATTCGCGAACTCGGGCATGCTTTTGACCCTCCCATAGAAATGATTCAGGGAGGCTCCCTTTATACCATCACCGATGAAAGAGAGTACAGGGAGTTCCGGCGCTATTTTAACCGACCCGAAGAAAGCAGTGATGGTTTCCGATTCATGGAGGGCGCGGAGGTGCATCGATTTGAGCCGATATTGGGTCCACACGTCATGGCAGCCTATTTCAACCCCAAAGACTTTCATGTCAACCCGTTTCGGTTGTGCGAAGGTTATTTGAATACGGCTTTATACCGGGGTTGCAGGGTGGAATACGGAATCACCGTTCATGAGGTAACAACAAAAAACGGTCAAGTCGATCGTGTGGTCACGGATCAGGGCGATTATTATGCGGATTGGGTCGTGGTCGCCGGCGGGGCCCACACCCCGCAAATACTTGCCAGAACCGGTATTGAGGTTCCCATTACACCTGCGCGAGGACAAGTCATCATCACCGAGCCATGCGAGACGATGACCGGTCGGATTCTTTTTTTCCCCGATCATCTGTATGTCAAACAGACTGCAAAAGGGAATTTCTATCTGGGCAGCCACACGGAGTTTGTGGGATTCGATTCCGGTATTACCCTGGATAAAATGACTACCTATTCACGCGAATTCAGTCGGGCAGTGCCGCTTTTCAGTAAACTCAAAGCCGTGCGGTTTTTCACCGGATTTCGCCCCCTCAGTGCCGATGAACGTCCCATTATCGGTCCGTTGCCCGATTGTCCCCGTCTGATTGTTGCTTCCGGCCACGGCCGAAACGGAATGTGTTACAGCGCCGGCACCGGTAAGGCTGTCAGCGAACTTATATCGGCCGGGAATACAACGCTTCCGATTAATGCGTTTGGTATTGAGAGGTTCGAGTGAAGATTTGGAAGTTTAATAAATGAAAGCAGACGTTATCATTATCGGCGCCGGAGTTATCGGAACGGCTTGTGCCTATTATCTTTCCCAGAGAGGGGTCAGCGTTTTGGTGCTTGAACGGGCACATTTGTGCGCGGGCGCTACCGGGGCAACCGCATCCATTATCAGTGTGGGCGGAACCAGTGGAACACCGGAACCGCTTCGCCCGTTCAACCTGGAAAGCCACAGATTAATAAAGGATTTGGAGCAGGATTTTGAAAACCCGATGGAAACGACCCACGGCGGTTCTCTTTTTGTCGCGCTAAATGAACAGGAAGTCCAAGATATCCGGTCATATTATGAACATGCCAGGCTGATGGGAATTGACGGTAAATTGCTGGATGGATCTGAAGCCAGACGCCTTGAACCCCTATTGAGCCCTTACGTTGTGGCTGCCTTTCATAACCCGATTAGTTATCATGTGAATCCGTTTCGTCTCTGCGGAGGATATTTAGATGCTGCGCTTCGGCGTGGCGGCAGGGTTGAGTATGGAATAGAAGTTCAGGATATTCCCATACGCAACGGCTGCATCGATCGTGTGAAGACCAATCGAGGCGACTTTCATGCCGAATGGGTTGTGGCTGCGGCAGGGGCTCGGACTCCGCAGTTGTTCAAGTCGGTAGATCTAGAGGTGCCGATTGCACCGGTCAGGGGACAAGCCATCATCACCGAAGCCTGTGATCGGCTGACGAATCTCTCGCTTTGCTTTTCGAATCACGTCTATCTTAGACAGACGGAAAACGGTAATTTTTATATAGGCAGCCAAACGGAGTTTGTGGGATTTGAAAATCGTATTACTTTGGAGAAGATGGCAGCCTTCACTGATGTTCCCGCAAGGGCCGTACCGATTCTGGGCAGTCTTCGGGCGATTCGGTTATTTGCAGGTTTTCGTCCCATCAGTAGTGATGAGCTTCCGATAATCGGCCCCATTCCGGGTTGTCCAAAATTCATTATCGCATCCGGTCATGGAAAAACCGGTATGCGGTATAGTGCCAGTACCGGTAAGGCGGTAAGCGAGTTAATAGCAGATGGGACAACCGAATTATCGATAGAGGCATTTCAATTCCAACGCTTTCAAAAGAATAAACAAAAACAGCCGGAGAAAAGAAGCTGATGTTTGAAATACCGACCCATATGAATAAGCGGTTTGAAGCCGGTGTGGCAAGGGGCAAGGCCATAGCCGTGAAGATAAACGGGGTTAACGTTAAAGCACATGATGGGGAGAGCATCGGAGCGGTTTTAACTGCTTCCGGAGTTCGAAAAATACGATATGCCCCGCACCACCGCGATCCCCGGGGACTATATTGCGGTATGGGAGCCTGCCACGGATGCCTGGTAACCGTAAACGGACAACCGAACATTCGCGCCTGTGTGACGCCGGTTGAATCGGAAATGGAGATCACGCTCCAAGACGGATTTGGAAAATTCAACGTCGAATCGACTAATCCGGTACCAGCCGAGTCGGAACAATTTCAAATTCCGTTGGTGATTATCGGGGGAGGGCCTGCAGGGTTGAGCGCTGCCATCGCTGCAGCTCGATTCGGCATTCAGGTGCTTGTTATCGATGAAAATCGCGTAGCCGGAGGGCAAATATACCGGCAGCTGCCGCAAACTTTCAAAGTCGAGCAGGCTTCAAGATTAGGTTCGGATTATGCCGACGGTCGGAAGCTGCTCGAACAGGCAGCGGATTTATCCCGTTTCATTACCATCTGGAACGATGCCCTGGTATGGTCGGTCTTTGAATCCAACCAACTGGCTGTGGAGAGAAATAACAAGCTCATTCTCATTGATGCAAAGGCGATTATTGTCGCGACCGGCGCATATGAGCGGCCGTTCCCCGTAGAGGGGTGGACATTACCCGGAGTGATGACGGTGGGCGGAGCACAAACGTTATTGAAAAGTCAGCGGGTTTTACCCGGAAGCCGTGTCCTCTTGGCCGGGACCGGTCCACTTCAGTTGGTTGTTGCAGAACAAATGCTGGATGCCGGAGTGGAGATCGTAGCAGTGGCCGAATCTGTTTCCCATCTTATCCGCCCGTCATACACTTTTGATCTGGTCCGCCAACCCGGGCTCATGCTTCAGGGACTCAAGTATCTAATGCGATTAAAGCGTGCAGGCGTGCCGCTATTGAAATCTTCCATTTTAACCGGAATCGAAGGCAGGGAATCGGTGGAGGGAGCCGTTGTTGAAAGGATTGATAACCGGCTCAATCGTGTCCCGGAAACGCGTCAAGTCTTTGAAGTGGATACGGTTTGTATCGGTTACGGACTGATCCCCAACACCTGGCTGACGCAGATGCTTGGGTGTAAACATGGCTACGATGCGCTCACCGCCGGCTGGGCGCCTATTTTCGGTAATAATATGGAAACCGACAAACCGGGAATATTCGTGGCAGGAGACGGGGCCGGCGTTGCCGGTGTTTTGGCGGCAACGTGCGAGGGTGCCATTGCCGGCCTCTTTGCCGGCGCCCATGCCGGTGCTATTTCAACCGCCGATGCAGAGAAGACTGCCCGTCCGGTTCGTAAAAAGCTAAGCGCCTTGCAGAAATTTCGGTACGCCATGGATCGCATCTATAAGATCGAACCGGATCTTTATTCAAATATATCCGATGATGCCATAATATGCCGCTGTGAAGGGGTGACCGCCGGAGAGATTCGGGATTCCATCAGGAAAGGAACGGTTAATCCCAACGATATCAAAAAGAGAACCCGGGCCGGTATGGGCTACTGCCAGGGAACGAACTGCCTCCCCACCATCGCCATGATCCTGATGAATGAATTTGATGTCCTGCCGGAAGCACTTACCGGGATGACCCCGCGTCCGCCGGCAAGACCAATTCCCTTAAGCCTCCTGGCTGCGACTGGTGTCCAGAAGTAAACCATCAGATGGGTGGCGGATTAGAAGCGGTTTTTAAGTAAACCTCGAGTCTCTTATTGCAGCACCTTTGCCATCAGGGGGATGGCCACAAATGTTCCGATTGAGCTGCCCAGATTGGTGAACACCACCACCAGGAGGATTCGGGTTACCTTGTTTCGCCAGAACCCCCTGGCCGAAAGAATATCTTCCGACAGGCTTTCCAGATCTTTGACTTTAGGCTTTCTGGAAAACGCCTCCACCAGACCGGATACCCAACCGGCTGCAATCATTGGATTCAATGAAGTTAAAGGGGCTGCTAAAACAGACGAAAGGATGGTCAGGGGGTGTGCCAGGGCGATGGCTGCCCCGAGGCCTGCCAGGAGTCCGTTCGCCACAATCCACCAGGTGATCATATGGGTTCCGGCACTGGAACCGCCCCGGTAAAATCCGTATATCAACAAGCCTAGGATGCCTAATGGTATGAGCCACTTGATGATGCCGGTTGCTTTCCGTTTGGGAGGAAGCTTTTCCAGTTCTTCCGTATCGATATCATCGGTCCAGTGTTTCTTGATTCCGGGGACATGACCGGCTCCCACCACAGCAACGATTTTCTTGCCCGGGGCCGTCTTTATTTTCTGAGATAGATACTGATCCCGCTCATCAATTAATATGCTGCGAAGAATCGGCATCGATTTTCCGACTTCCGAAAGAAGCGATTCCAACACATCGGCCTGCTTCATCTTTTCAATATCTTCTTCCGTTATGTCCTCGATTTCTCCCACAGACATGATCATGCTGAAAAGAAGCTTGATCTTGTTCCAGAGACCCATCAACCGCCAAGTTCTGGAAAGGGTTACCCGGATATCCCGATCCGCAAGATGAATGTCAGCACCCAGGGCTTCGGCGGTATCAATGGCCTGAAGCATCTCCTGGCCGGGATTGATATTGAACTTTTTGGCTATTCTTTTCTGAAAGGATGCCAGAAGCAGATTCGATAGCAGAAGGAACGTTTTTTTTTCTTTAATGACTTTAATGATATCCATTTCCCGCCATCGGTCCTTCTGCCGAATGGATTGATAGCGGGAGGGGCAAAGCTCCACACAAACGGTATCCGGTGTTTCCGCTTCGATCACGGTTTTGACCAGTTGAACACTCTCCCGGGATACGTGAGCGGTTCCCACAAGAATGATCTCTTTTTCATCATGAATCAGTCGTGCAATCGGTTCCGTATTTTCCTGCATTCGATACAATTCCTTTGTTTTTTTGCATTTTCTAATTGATTTTGGTGTTTAATGCAAGTCAGGGGTTTTATCATGAAACCACAATATATTGTAATTTCTTTTACTTGACATACAATATATAATGCTTTAGTTTGACTTAATTTCGTTTGTTGTGAATTATTTTATTAATTTTGAACGATTGCAAAGAGGTGAATGCGATGGCTACAATGACTGTTCAGAGACTACACGAGCTGTTTGAGGAAAATTCGGGTAAAGACATCCTGTCATGGAACGGCACCTGTCACGATTGTGGCGACACCATGGAGGTTTCGGCAACTCCTAAGGAAGACGGCATCCATATTAATGGCGGAAGCATTTACGAACCGGACCCACAAAACTTTTTTTTGAAATGTGACACCTGCTTCCAAAAAGAACCTGCCTTGAGGAATTTTCAGAAATGCGAGGTCTACAGCCGAGTGGTGGGCTATTTACGGCCGGTGGCGCAATGGAACGACGCCAAACAGGAAGAATTCCGAGATCGGAAGCTGTTCGATACCAGTGTCCATCCATAAATGGCCATTTTCCCGCTGAGCGGCGTTCTCCGCGGGTTT
>CAYSUA010000124.1:0-12229 GCA_964433795.1 uncultured Desulfobacteraceae bacterium
TTTAGTTTGCTTTGGTCTCAACTGTTCAGGATAGTTTGTTATCCAACGTTTTAATAAATTATCTTTTCTAACCAGTCTTCGGCCACGTCTGCCCATATCTATGAGATAGCCCATTTTTTCCAATTCTTTAATCACTCTATTAACGGTTCCTAAAGCGACATCAGCAGTTCTGGCGATCTCCCGAAGAGGCTCCTTCTCGATTCCAGGATTACATAAAAGAACAAATAGCACCTTCAAACCTGCTGGCCTAAATGTTCTTTGTATTTGCTTCGTTTGCGGATCCTCATCTAATTTATTACCCTTGATGAATACATATAATGGGGGATAATTGATGTAAGCATTACCGGCTGTATCTAAAAACGGTATATCCATATTTTTCAGCAGATCCGCATTTTGTGGTGCCACATAACGAGTGACAAGAAGGCCCTTCTCTTCAAAATTCATAAACTTTTGAGCAATTAAACCGATTTCCACTTTGGTCAATATTAATTTTACTTCTACATTAAAATAATTTTCAACATTGTTGTGTTTAATTTTCATTATTGCATCAGGATAGCCCGTATCCCTGTTCTCATAGCCTTGAAATTCCACTTCCAGATTAGTCGTTTTTTGGAAAACGTTTACTGCTTTTTCCAGAATCTCTCGAAATTTTCGTTTCATGGCACCATTTAAATGTTCATTTTTTGGATATGTTCAATATTTGTGAACATATCATTTTTTTGTACATATGTAAATATTTAACATTAATTTTTGATGGTTATATAGCCAACTAAACTAAAATCGATATATTTGTCCATTATTTTCTATTGTTCATTATAATTGAACAACGATAAAAAATAAACACAAACAGATAACCATTTAATTTTATGGTAACAGACCCTTTGCTATCTTAATTCCGTTTCCAGTTGACGAATTAGATTCTGATATTCTTCATTCTCAGGCCTTATTTTCGACGCTTTTTTTGCATCCGCCAACGCCCGCATTAAATGACTGGGGCTCCCGCCGGAAACCTCCCACTTCTTCCCCCATCCTAATGCACGGTAATGATATGCTTCCGCAAAGTCCGGTTTCAATTTCACGGCTTTTGAGAAGTCGGAAATGGCCTGATCATACCGAGATGAAACGTAAAGCGCCAAACCACGGTTAAAATGTGCTTCAACGAAATCCGAATCGATTTCCAACGCCTTGGTATAGTCGGATATGGCTTGTTCGGTATTCCCTTTTTCATTCCATGCATTGCCCCGGTTGAGATACGCTTCGGAAAACTTCGAATCGAGTTCAATCGATTTTGTATAGTCTGCGATGGCTTGATCCTTAATCCCTTTGACGTCCCAGGCATTCCCACGGTTAAAATAAGCCTCGGAAAACCGGGGGTTTATTTTTAATGCTTTGGAATAGTCGGCAATTGCCCGATCCAGATCTCCCTTTTTGTGCCAAGAAAGCCCCCGGCTATTATAGGCTTCAACAAAATCGGATCTGATATCGATGGCTTTGGTATAGTCTGAAATGGCACGATCGAAGCTTCCCTTTTCATCCCAAACATCGCCTCGATTGAGATATGCTTCTGCATAATTCGGATCTATGTTGCTGCTTGGGTATAATCGGCAATGGCTCGAACATAACTGCGCTTTTCCTTCCAGAGATCTCCACGATTTAAATAGGCTTCGGCATATTCCGGATTAATGTCGATGGCGTTGTTAAAATCCAAAAACGCTTTGGTGAGATCTCCCCGCCGATACCTGATCAACCCCCTTTGAAAGAATGCTTCGTAAAGCTTGGGATTCAGATCGATGGCCTTACTGTAATCATCCAGCGCTTTATCGACATCGCCCTTCACATTCCAGGCATCTCCTCGATTCAGATATGCTTCTGCATATTTTGAATTGAGCTCCAAAACCTTTGTGAAATCAGCAATGGCTTTATCCGGCCGATTCATATTGTAATTGGCAAGACCCCGATAAAAGTAAGCTTCGGTAAATTTGGGTTTGAGCGCAATGGCCTGGGTGAAATCCGTGATGGCTTTTTGGGATTGATCCAGATTATTGTAAGTAAGCCCTCGATTCAAATAGGCCTCCGGAAAATTGGGCGTCTCCTTCAATGCCTTTGTATACGCATCGATGGCCTTCATGTATTGCTGGGAATCAAATAGGGAGTTTCCCTTATCAAACCAGTCCTCAGACCCCAGGGATACACGGGGTAAAATCAGAACAATCGTCACCAGTATAAATGAAAATAAGAAGGCAAACCGTTTCATTGCGTAATCTCTTCCTCTCGCATCTGCGCCTGCGAACAGTGTGTCGAATAATCGGACTATAGCGCACCTGAGATATTTAGACAATTTCTCCAAGATTCCGATGACTCGAATACTTATACATGTACCTGTTAGGGTGGATTTCATTAAATCTCTCTGATAGTATGGATTTGAAACCTAAAAACCGTTTCTTCCAATAACTTCATATTCCATATTATCGTCAAATGATAGGAAATAGCGAATGGGAGACGTATTTATCATATACGGTAATCAGATCGATACCATGGTCCGGCGCTTGATTGAAGAATCGAGCGCGTTGAACCGATTGAGGCCGGATGATACGGTGGTCATTAAACCGAATCTGGTTGTCTCCAGACCTGAGTGGGCCGGCGTGAATACCGATCCACAAGTCGTCGAAGCCCTGATAAAACAGTTAAAAGAACACGGCGCCAACCGAATCACCATCGCCGACGGCAGCGGCATGGGTTACAATGCAACCAAAGCATTTAAAATATGCGGCTACACCAAACTTAAGGAAAAATACAACCTGCAACTGGTTGATTTGGAACGTGACCGTTTTGTAAAAACATCTCCAGCCGTTGACGGTCCTTTCAGCAGCCTCGAAATAGCACAAACCATTGTTGAATGTGATTTTCTCATTAACGTACCGGTTATGAAAGCCCATTCGGAAACCCTGATTACCTGCAGTCTGAAAAACTTAAAGGGGGTTATGCCCAGGGCGATAAAAACCGCGTTTCACGGTCGTAATCTGCACCGTGCCATTGCTCAACTGGCCGGTGTGGTAATACCGGATTTGATCGTGGTGGATGGTCTTCAGGGAGACCTGTCATCTGAAACCGGACGCACACCGGTCACCATGGAAAGAATGCTGTTGGGCCACAACCCGGTGGAAGTGGACAGCGTTGTAGCGGATACACTCGGTTATGCACCGAGAGATATCCGCCACATTGCTTACAGTGCTGATGCGGGGTTGGGGAATTGCGATCTGCAAACCATCCAGATCCGACAGCTAAACCGACCCACTATTAATGAACGCTTCACTCCTCCTGTTCATTTTTCAAAACGATTTCCGTGTCATATCCAGGCAGAAGGCGCCTGCTGCACCTGCATGGGAAATTTTATATTTGCCTTGGAGCGTTTGCAGGAGAAAGGAATGTTATCCAACCGCATCCGCTTTTTAATCGGACAGAAAGCCGGCTTGCCGCCTAAAGAAGGAACCGTTACGGTGGCTGTAGGGCAATGCGTGGCAAAAAAAAGCGAAGCGGATATTCAACTCGATAATTGCCCGCCCTCCACAAGCGACATCTTCAAATCGGTTTCATCCGTCGTTCAATAAATCATGTGGTTATCTAAAAATATGCATGCCGTTTTGGCACGATTTTAGCCGAAATGGCGTGTTGTAAATCAAGCCACCTTCGTGTCCACATTTTGTTATCACACTGATATCATTTGACTTTTAATAATTTTGTATTGCTGGAACAGATCATGCAGAGAAAGATAGGGAAACGGATATTTCAAAACACAGGAGAGCTATTAATGGGAAACGAACTCACTTATGAAGAATTGTTAGCAAGAGTGAAACAACTTGAACATGAAGTGGATAATTATAAGCAGTCCGGGCCGACCGTAAAAGAAGCATTACAGGCGGAAAAAGAAAAGAACAGACTTAAAGCCCAGCTGGTTCAATCTCAAAAAATGGAGGCCATCGGCACCTTAGCCGGCGGTGTTGCCCACGACTTCAATAATCTCATGATGGGTATGTTGGGAAACATTTCCCTTATTCTTTACGACATGGATGAATTTCATCCATATTATGAAAAATTAAAAATCATTGAAAAACAAATTCGAAACGGTTCCCAGCTTACCAGCCAGCTCCTTCATTATGCAAGAAAGGGTCGATACGAGGTAAAACCCATAAATGTCCATGAGATTGTGGAAGAGGGTCTGGAAACTTTCGGTCGAACACGGAAAGAAATCACAATCCACAAAAGCTTAACCGAAAATATCTATGCCATTGAGGCAGATCGCGGGCAAATTGAGCAGGTGCTGTTAAATCTCTATGTAAATGCCTCGGATGCCATGCCGGATGGAGGAGATCTCCATATAAATACCAGCACAGTAACCGATAAAGACATGACGAATAAACAATATCAGCCGAAACCCGGCAATTATGTTCTGATCGAAATTTCGGATAACGGAATCGGCATGGACGATAAAACGGTTCAAAGGGTCTTCGAGCCGTTTTTTACCACAAAAGAAATGGGAAGGGGCACAGGGCTGGGTCTTGCATCCGTATATGGAATCATCAAAGGACACGGCGGATACATCGATGTCGACTCAGTTAAAGGACGCGGGACAATATTTACGATCTATCTGCCGTCAACCGATATCATCGTTCATAAACATTCAAACGACCTGGATGAAAATAATGCTGCTCAAGGAACCATATTGATGGTGGATGATGAAGGTGTCATCATCAAAACCGGGCGCCAGATGATGGAACGAATGGGATTTACAGTCATGGCGGCTAATACCGGAAGTGAAGCCGTCCAAATATATGAAAAGCATATGTATGAAATCGGGATGGTCATTCTGGATATGGTTATGCCCGAGGTTAGCGGAAGTGAGACATATGACCGATTAAAACGTTTAAATCCGGAAGTGAAAGTACTTCTCTCTAGCGGGTACAGCATCAACGGAAAGGCAGAAGAATTATTGGATCGGGGCTGTAATGATTTTATTCAGAAACCGTTTACCATGGACCAATTGAATAAAAAGGTCAGGAAACTTCTGGGCTCCTAATTTTTATCATTCAGGCCATACAGACATTCAGACAATCCGATAAGAACTGTTGAAAAACTGGGCGGTCTGAGTTCTCGGTCAATATGCAGCAATCTGTTCCATCTCCTTTTATGCAGGATTCATTGAGATCTGGGATGGATTCTTTTTGCTCATGCAGCTTCAAGAGCTCCTCATATGCCTCGGTAAGTGTCATCATGAATACCCCAAATTTTAGGTTGACTGGAAACCGGCCCAAACCGGCTCATGCCATGGCAGATGAAGTTAATCGGGATATCCGGTTTCGTTATCCCGACAGAAGGAAATTTCGCCTCTGTGTGGGGTCCGGCACACAGCTATTTATAATCGGCATTTTCCTGGAAAAACTTGAGAAACACGGAGAATAATAGGAAGGGATAAGCAGATAGATAATAGATTGACGACTGATGATTGTCGATTGTTGATAGGCGGCCTAATTATTACCGGGAGAATCTCAGAACCATGGCTTTCGTGGCCTTTGAATGATCAGCCCCTGAATCATCGAACACCGCCATTGCAAAACTATATCTTTTCATCGAATTAAACACCACATCATCCTCGTGACCTGTATTCAACTTCCGGTAAAGCATGACATTCCAATGCCCATCTGCATACCGACTGACGGCTTTCACATCAAACCTTGAATCCGACGGTTTAACCGGCAGTCTGAACGGAAGGATATCACCGGACTTAAATCTTGAATAATCCTTGATCGGTACAGCCTCTTCAAAAAGAAGAAATCCGGGTACCGAAGGCTGACGAGTCGGATCCTGCATATATTTCGGTCGGGTTCCATCATCGATTTCATTCTTACGATCACCACCGTTGCCTTTATCCTTCCTGCGGCCGGTCTCACGATAAGAACCCGTGGGATTGCCGGCAACGGTTAACCACGCATCATCGGCATGGCTGTAAGGTGCTGAACGAGCTGCTTTCCAGTGCCAGAAATCGCCTTTTTCTGCCGGGGTATGAGTCGCCAGTTTCCATTCCGTTTTAGGCAGATCCGCCGGGCTGTGGCAGGTGACCGCACATCCTCGGGAAGCGAATTTATTGATCCGGGTGATCTCAAAGAGCAAGGCAATCCGATCCTCGTTGCCGTCCAGGTGAGACCAGGCTTTCCCATCAAACGTCCAGGACTGTTTGACGACGCTCCGTGTGGGATCTTTCCATTTGAAACGAAAATAGATGCTGTCGTCGGTGTAGAGCGCTTGAGTCATTACGAACCCTTTGGCTCGGGCCAAAACTTCTCTTCCTTCAATTGGCACATAAACTGCCGGCGCCTGCTGCCACACCGGGTCGTCCAAACCGCCGGGTACTTTTACAATATGTTTGGCGCTGATCGTCAGGACGTCGCCGGCTGCGGATAAATTCCCTTTAATGAGAATAAACGTTAAACCCAGCACCAGGATCATCGGCACGAAAATTACCATCTGTATGTTCACGAGATGTCTACTCTTAGGCTTTTTCATGGTTGTACGGCCCTCTACTCATCATATGTTCCAAAATGTTCAAAATAACCGACAACAGACAAGCCGACCAGAACAACGGCGATGATCATTGCAATGACCATTGCCTTTTTTCTACGAAACGGATGCCGATCCGAAGAACGGTCCAAAAATGGTAGCACCATCATCAACCCGGCTAAACCGCCGGGAATAATCACCGTGGCAATCACCGTCAATCGGCCGGTGAAGATTCCCACGAGTTTGTTTAAGAACAGCACCCACCATTCCGGTTTGGGAATGTAGGTTGAGTCGGTCGGGTCAGCCGGGTTCTCCAGAGGGGCAGGCCAATACCAGGCAACGAAACCGATGATAACAATCGTTATCAGGCACAGCGTTAACCATCGGTTGACCATATTAGGGAAAAAGGACACTTTCCGCCGACTGGTTTCATCCCCGGATAAAGGGCCGGACACCCCTCGCTGCCCGATAAAATGAAAGTGAATGGCAATTAGCATAACCAGGAGATTCGGTAAAAAAATGGTGTGAAGCACATAAAATCGCGTCATGGTCACCGTACCGTTTTTGGGGCCGCCCTGAAGAATCCGGACCAGAAAATCGCCCACCAGCGGTACCGAGGACATAATGCTTGTGCGCACTTGTGTTGACCAGTAGCCTTTCTGATCCCAAGGAAGCAAATCACCGGTAACAATGAAGGCCGGTACGATCAGCAACACCATCACTCCAGAAATCCATACCAGTTGCCGAGGCGTCTTGTAGGCGCCGAAGATGAAAGTCCGTGCTAAATGCAGTCCTAAAAGAACAAGGAGTAGATTCCATGAATAGAAATGAACGCCCCTGATCATCTCACCAAAGGGAACGCTGTATAACGCATAATCGATACTGTCGTATGCAACACCGGGCGCCGGCGAAAAGTAAAAGGCCATAAAAGCGCCGCTTAAAAAAAGCAATACCACCAGAACCAACAGCAGGGAACCGCCGAATCGGGTCCACGTCAGCGCGTCGCTATGAATTTTCCGGCTTTGCAGCCAATCGACGATCCCGTCAAGCGCAAGAGATTCAATCAACTTTCCAGACCGGGTTTCAGATTTTATTTGCACGGCTTATTCCTTTGACAAATCCTAGCGTCCGAATTTCAGGGTTATCGTGGTTTCGGTATCGTATGAGTCCTCATTGCCTGAATCATCGAATACGGCCATGGCAAAACTATATTTTTTGCGGAGATTGAAGGTAACGTCGTCCTCGTGTCCGGTATCGAGTTTTCGAAAAAGCATCACCGTCCAACCGCCGTCACCGTACCGGCTGAACGCCTTGATGTCGCCTCGGGAGCCGGTGTACTTTTCAGGCATGCGATAGGTAATGACATCTCCTGCTTTGAATACGGAATAGTCCGCAATCACAATGGCTTCTTCGGTGAGTAAAAACCCCTGCGCCGACGCGTTTTTCGCCGGATCTTGCATATAAAGCGGCCGGGTCTTATCGATAATTTCGTTTTTCATATCCCCACCGGTTCCGGCATCATATCTACGCCCGGTGGTATCACTGTGTTCGGTCAACCAATTGTCGTCAGCGTGATGGTAAGGAGCGGACCGCGCCGCCTTCCAGTGCCACAAATCACCCCGCTCTCCTGGAGTTCCTGTGGAGAACTTGTAATCGCTAGCAGGCTGTCGATATGGACCGTGGCAGGTGGCGGTGCACCCTTGTGAAGCGAAATTCTTGATCCGGGTGATCTCGAACAACAGCGCAATCCGGTCTTCGTTACCCTTTTGATGGCGCCACATCTGACCGTCGAATTCCCAGGATTGCTTAATCACGCTCCGGGTCGGGTCTTTCCATTTGAACAAAAAGTAAATTTCATCATTTGTGTAAACCGCTCTTGTGATCACGGTTTTCTTCCTGCCTGCAAATTTATCTTTGCCCTCAAGCTGAATTTCAACACTTTTCGCTTTATCCCAAACCGGATCATCGAGTCCGATGGGTGCCTTTTCGATGAAATCAGCGGTAAGGGTCAACCTGGCAGCCCCGATCACGTTATCCGATACCAAAAACATAGTGCCCGTTATCAGAGTCAGCACCAATGTCAAGGTAATGACAACTTGTTTTTTCATGACAGACCTCGCTGCAATGTCAACATAAACGCTGTGGATCAAAAAGAGAGAAAGGCCATTAACGTACCGTCCTCAACCTTGTGGTCCAAAATAGTCAGGGGTTTAGTCGGAGGACCTGCCATCGGTTTGCCGTCGGCATCAAACCGGCCGGCATGACAGGGGCAGTCAAAAACTTTATCCTCTTCCAGCCAGATCACGTTACAGCTTAAGTGGGTACAGATCGACGAAAAGATTGTCAGCTTGCTGCCGGGTTCTGTTTTGGCCCAGACAATACCGCGCTGCGGCTGTACCTGCCAGCCGTCTTTTACCAGGAACTCATAGGACAGCATGGCGACACTGTCCGGCTCGAGATCTTCGATCTTGCCGAAATCGACCCATTTCCCGATCCCTTTGTTCAGCGCCGGGGCGACAACATACGAAGTCAGTGGAATTCCCGCAACAACGGCGGTCCCTCCAGCTAAAATGGCAGTCTTGATAAAAGCCCGCCGTTCCGTATTGATATTGTCTTTCAGACTGTTTTGGGTATTGATAGGGATTTCATGCGTGCCCATTTATGCCACCATTAAGTAAAAAAACGCTTCTGATCTGGAAATGATATGGCCCGAATGCAAAATGAAATCCGGGGCTCGCTCATAAAAATCTGCAAGTCCCGGATTTAATTTCAATGAAGCACGGTGTTATTTGAACTGCAGCTTCAACGGCTCTGAATTATAACTGTGTTCCGCCCCCGAGTTGTCGAACACAGCGACGGCAAACGGATACTTCTTTCTGGTATTATACTGAACATCATCGTCATATCCGGTATCCAGCTTTCTGGACATTATGACCGTCCATTTCCCGTCCTTCCAGACGCCCTGTGTTTTGACGTCTCCGAAGCTGTCCTTCCAATCTGTATTCAGCACGTAGCCGGGCAACCAATCCCCCTCTTTAGGGGTATGGGCACTCGTTAACTTGACGGCTTCGGTTTTAAGTAAGGAGCCGGGAATGGAGGCTTTTTTAGCCGGGTCTTGCGTAAAAGCCGGACCTTTCTTGTCTTTCGTTCGATTGTTTCCGGCCTTGTAAGGCTTATTGCCGGCATCTCTCTTACGGCCTTTCTCAGGTTCCTTTTTCGGATTATCTATCAGAAATCCATCTTCTGTAAATCCCACGGGATTGGATCTTACCGCCTTCCAGTGCCAAAGATCTCCCTTTTCTTTTTTGGAGTTCGCTGAAAAATACCACTCCTTGTTGTCTTTTGATTCATTGTGGCAAAGAATCGCACAGCCCTTGGTGGCAAATTTATCGATTCGATTGATCTCCCACATGACACCCAATCTGTCTTCATTGGCTTTTTGCTTCGCCCATTTCCCACCTGAAAATTTCCATGCGTTTTTATCCATGCTCTTGTCTTTGTCAGGCCATTCAAGGCGGAAAAATATTTCACCTTTAGTATAGACGGATTTTGCTTTTAGTTCGATTGTCTTACCTTCAACCTTTCCTGCCCCGGTTAGAACAAGCTTAGATTCCTTTGCCTTGCCCCATTGTGAGCTGCCCGCATCGGCCGGTGCCGATTTGACCTTTTTTGCGGTCAATACCAGATCTCCTTTAGCGGATTTCGCTTGCACGGCAGATAGATTGTAGGCTGACAGTGCACCGATTGCTAGGACAATCAAAAACAGAGTGATCGCTTTCTTCATTTCTTCCTCCTTACTTACAGTGATTTTATATCTGCAAACATCCTCTATTGATGCTCAGGATTAAAAGGTTTTATGCGCTTTTTGATCTCTTAATATGTCCCCCCTTTCGTTTAAGAGTTAAGTCCGATTATAGTTAAAGCGACAAGAGCCACAATCGTAAGAACCATCATGACCATTGCAACCGGTCTCTTGGTCGGCCTTTGTTCCGTATTTTTATCGACAAACGGCAGAAGCATTAGAGCAATGATGCCTCCAGCCGGGATAATGGCAGTGGCGATAATTTCAAGCTTTCCTGGAAAATATTTTAGCAACTGATACAAAGACATAAAATACCATTCCGGCTTCGGTATAAACAGATTGTCTGTCGGGTCGGCCGGATCTCCCAGTTCCGGGGGAAACACAACCGCCAAGATGACCGCCACCAGGATAAAAACCAGCATCATTACCACAATCTCTTTAAAAACAAAGGAAGGATAAAACGTTTCTTCTGAATGTTCCAGATGGTTGTTTTGCGTTTGTTTTTCCATAACTTTTCCCGTTTCTTTTATTTATAAGGGTGTTGCGATGCTTTGCCTTCGAATCATGAGAAAATGGCCTATCAACAGGCCTATGGTGGCAATGGGCAAGAATATGACATGAAGGGCATAAAACCGTGCCAATGTCAGCGCCCCCAGTTTTGTCCCGCCACGCATGATCCTTAGCGCATAATCACCAAAGACCGGAACGGTTCCCATTATGCTCGTTCCAACCTTGGTCGCCCAATAGGCTTTCTGATCCCACGGTAAAAGATATCCGGTAAAACTAAATCCCATTACCAGCGAAAAAAGCAGTACCCCGGTAACCCAGTTGAGTTCTCTGGGTTTCTTGTATGCTCCGTAAACAAACACGCGAATCATGTGAAGGGTTATGGTTATTACCATTAAATTAGCGGACCAGTGATGAACACCTCGTATAATACTACCCATGGAGACTTCATAAGTTAAATAATCGACAGAGTCGTATGCCTGCAAAGGAGAGGGGATATAATAGATCGCCATGAAAAAACCGGTAGCGGCAAGCATCATAAATAGAAAGAAGGTGATTCCCCCGAAACAGTAGGTGAGATTGAGTCCTTTGGGGATCGGTTTGTCCAGGATGTCTTTTTTCACGTAATCGTGAATATCCAACCGTTCATCGACCCAGAAATATATGCGCTTAAACACTTCTATCACCTCCATAAGGAACTGTTTCCGTACTGACAAAAATCGTTTCGTCCTCAATCTTTGTTTTATGCCTATTTAATGGGGCAGGAGGAGGGCCGGCGATAACTTTTCCATCTGCATCATACCTGCCGTCATGACAGGGACATTGGAATATGTTTTTATCTTCATCCCAGGTGACTATACATCCGAGGTGTGTGCAGCCGGCAGAAATTGCTATGACTTCACCCTTTTTTGTCCTCTTAACATAGGCGAGTGTTCTTTCCGTGTTTGTCAACCAGCCGTCTTTTGTATCGTATTCCAAAACGACACGTTCAAAACCGGCATCTTTATCCGCGTCAGCCTCTAATTCCACTTCTATCCATTTTGATTTGTCTTTGTTAAACGACGGCCCGACCGCAAAGGTTGCAAGGGCGACGGAGCTTGCAGCCGCAATCGTCCCCCCTATAGTATAAATCCCGACTTCCATGAATTTTCTCCGATTGATTTCGGATTCGTTACCCATCAAAACCTCCTGTGGACTTTTGAAAATGGAGAAACCGGCTTTTGTAGATGTGAACTAGTTGTGGTAAATTTTCAGAAAGTATTTTGTTCGGGAATGGTTCCTGTTTCATAAGCTTTCAGCCACATGGTGTGTGTATTATATATATACGGCCTTATGATAGTAGGTCTTATCGATTTTACGTTTATCTAT
>CAYSUA010000125.1:0-12214 GCA_964433795.1 uncultured Desulfobacteraceae bacterium
CGGCTCACCTTCAACGCCTATATCACATAGCAACTTGGCTTTTGTAGATAACCAGCCCACTTTTTTTTGCAGAATCATCATTCCATAAAGCGATAATCTCCTATAGAACATATAAGGTAATGTCAATTATCTTGACACGGAACGGGTTAATGATCAAACTGGAACAATCAAAAATCGAGTATCGAGAATCAAGCATCAAACGTCGGATCAAAAATAATCTGTATTAACTATCCCGTCGTTCAATACTCTGGAAGGCGGGTCTGTGTTCGCCCCAAAAGGAGGTAACGACATGAGAAATGAGATCTGTACCAGTGTCGAAGATGTATTTAGGATCGTCAAAGACAGGCAGGTGAGTTTCATTCAGTTTTGGTTTACCGATGTTTTGGGAATGTTAAAAAGCTTTGCCGTTACTCCACCGGAATTGGAGACCGGGATGCATGAGGGCATGGGATTCGACGGATCCTCCATTGAAGGGTTTGCACGGATTGAGGAAAGCGACATGATTGCCATGCCGGATCCCAAAACATTTTGCCTCCTTCCATGGCGGCCGGATGAAAAACCGGTTGCCCGGGTTTTTTGTGATATTTTAAACCCCGATCTAACCCCCTATGACGGAGACCCGAGATACGTCCTTAAGCGGCTTTTGAATGGAATTGAAGAAAAAGGATACACCTTTTATGTGGGACCCGAGCTGGAATATTTTTACTTTAAGAACAATAAATCCCTCGAACTGCTGGATTCCGGCGGATATTTCGATAATCGTCCGTTGGACATGGCTTCGGACCTCAGGCGGGAAACCATATTTGCGTTGCAGGACATGGGCATTCAAGTGGAGTACAGCCATCATGAGGTGGCACCCAGCCAGCAGGAAATCGATCTCCGGTTTCAAGACGCACTCACCATGTCCGACAATACCATGACGTACCGCATAGTCGTAAAAGAGGTTGCAAGACAAAACGGATATTACGCAACCTTCATGCCGAAGCCCATTTTCGGGGAAAACGGAAGCGGCATGCATGTGCATCAGTCCCTTTTTAAAGGGGATAAAAACCTGTTTTATGAGGCCGACGATACCTACCATCTTTCAGAAATGGCCAAAGGATACATCGCCGGTATCATGCATCACGCAAGAGAGATCATCGCCGTTACCAACCAGTGGGTGAATTCCTATAAACGATTGGTTCCCGGTTATGAGGCGCCGGTTTACATCTCCTGGGCAAGACGGAATCGATCCACCATGATACGCGTCCCCATGTATAAGCCCGGCAAAGAGACCGCCACCCGGATTGAGTTTCGCGCACCGGACCCTGCCTGTAATCCCTACCTGGCTTTTGCTGTGATGCTGGCAGCAGGCCTTAAAGGTATTGAAGAAGGTTATCCGCTTCCTGACCCCATCGAGGAGGATATATACAGTATGTCCGGAACGGATATGGACGCACGGGGCATCACGACGCTTCCGGGAAACCTTTACGAAGCGATTCTAGAAATTGAAAAATCAGAGTTGGTTCGGGAAGCGCTTGGCGATCACATCTTCAATAAGTTTGTGGAAAACAAAAGAATCGAATGGGATCGGTATCGGACCCATGTCAGCCAATATGAGATCGACAAGTATATGCCGATTACATGATTCGAAGTGCCCGTTGGGAGAATAACCGACTTTTATGCCTGTATATTCGCCCCTGGAATGGACGCTGATTTTCGCCGCCGCGTTCGGCGACGGTTTCCTGGTGCGCACCTTCGGCCAAGGTATCGGGATTACACTGACTCCCTTACTGACTATAGCCTTCGCTCCCCGGTTCGCCCTGGCGCTGCTGGCTTTTTACAGCTCGCTGGCCTCACTGGGGATGGCGCGAGAAGTCTGGAGCAAATGGGACCGGAAGATCACCTTCGCCGTATTGCCGGGACAGATCGGGGGGGTGCTGCTTGGGGTGTGGATCGTGGCCGTTTTGCCCGACGCGGAGTTGCGCTGGATCATCGGACTGCTCTGCCTGATGTTCGCACTCCATAGGACATATGTGGAGCTTAGCGGCCATAGCCCACGGCCACGGCATCTTCCCTTATGGCTGGGAACCGTCATGGGCGGTGCAAGCGGTATCTCTTCGGCACTGGCCAACTCGGGCGGCGTGGTCTTGGCCCTTTTCCTTCACTCCCAGAACTTTCACAAAACCGTTATGCTGGCCACCTTGTGGGTTGTATTTTTCATCCTCAATCCCTTCAAGGTCGTTGCATACTGGCAAGTCGGCATTTTCACGATCCCCACATTGGTAACCGGGCTCATCGGCCTGCCTGTCCTCTGGCTCGGACTGCGCGTGGGCGCATGGACCCACGACAAGCTCCCCGGACGGGCCTTTAACCTGATTATTCTGGGTATTGCCCTGGCGGGTTCGCTGCGGCTTCTGATGGGATAGGGCTGAAATTTTTCACTTTCCGCTGAATAAAGCGAGAATCGACTCTTACTGTTCAGAAATATTTTCAAATCTACAGCTTATCGCTCTGCATTAGTGTAATATAATTTTTAAAATAGTCTATATTCTGGATGATGCAAAGGGTCATAGAACTGTTTGATATTTAAAAAACAATTTTAGGAGATGCATCTCCTAAATTTGGTAGACGATATTAGCAAAAAATGACATTATGCCGGTATGAAAATAACCACAGGTATATGTTTGATATCCCGAGGATTATTTTTTGAGCATAACGATGAGATTGGGCAAAAAGACCATTTATGGACGGACACTAGTTTAGAATAACAGCATTGCGCAAATAGGAGGATGATATAATGGAAAGAAAGAAGTGGCTGACCACAGACTATCCGGAGATCATATTTGAAGACAATACGGTGGGTAGATTAAAGAAAGAGGTCTGGGATGCATCAGAGGAAGAAATCGAAGCGATTTTAAAGGAATACGAGATGCCGTCCCCCAGTGAACTCGGAAAAGCCGGATGCTATATTCAAAACACACCGCGGGTTCAGTGCATTGAGAAGCGAAAGGAAAACGATATCTTGTTCATCCCCATCGGCTGTACCGAAAACCACGGAATTCATGCCAATTCCGGTCTGGACACCTTTATGGTAACCCAGATTCTTGAGGGAGTGAGACGGTACACGGCCAAACAGGGATGTGAGATCAATCTGGCCTTTACACCGTTGAATTACGGCGGCCATCCCTATCATCATGTGGGAATGCCGGGCACGGTAATTATCCCCCAGGAAACGGTTCAAGAGATGCTGATCTATACCATGCTGGGCCTTTGGAACGACGGGTACCGAAAGATGATACTGATCAACAATCATGGTCATCTTTGGATGCTGGTTTCGGCCATTCATGAGTTTATGAAGCGGTTTCAACTGCCGGCGCTGGTTCAGGTATTGGATTGGCACCGGGCCGTCAGGGAGTTTTTTATGCCGGTGGGAAGAGACGACAGTCTTGAGACGAATTTTATTCATGCGGATGAAAGCGAAACGGCTGTGGGTCTTTTGTTATTTAACGAGATGATCGATATGGGCGTGGTTCAGGATGCGGAAGGAGAAGGGTTTTTACCGGATGGTCACTTCGACCTTTCGGTGGATCCTTACCGCAGGCCCCATCGATGGTCAGAGGGTGAAGGCCATATTGCATTAGAACGGTTTGCTACCCCCGAGGGTGTCGTAGGAACTCCAAGCAAGGCAACCGCCAGAAAGGCGAAGAGACCCATTGCGGCGATTTTAAAATACTTGACCCTGGTGAATGAACAGATCCTGGAAACATTTCCTCCGGGAACGGTTCCGCCGCCGGACAAAGTCTCCCTGAGAGATCCCAAGGAATTGGCGCCGTTTCTTAAGGAACCGTTTAGCGAAGGATGGAAGTCCGTGTATGAGCTGCCCCATATCGGGCCGTTTACCAAAGGGTAAATCAGAAGGCCCTCCGGGTTTTCTAAAGGGCGGCCGAATTCTTTTTCGGGGAGGAACAGACCATGAAGCTATCGATCGTTTTATCGACTCATGCTGCAAGTTTTCAGGCAGTGGCATTCAAGGGAAACTTTGAGACCAATTTAAAAAGCATCGCCTCATACGGGTATGATGGGGTGGAACTTGCCATTCGGGATCCGAAATTGGTAGATCATGATCAAGTCATCCTGTCGGTGAAAGAGCGGAATATGATCATTCCGGCCATCGGTACCGGTCAGGCGTGGGGAGAGGAGGGACTTTCCTTTACGGACAAGGATCCGGCGATTCGAAAAAAAGCCATTGAACGGGTCCTGTCTCACATCCCGCTGGCCAATAAAGCAGATGCCGTGATCATTATCGGTCTTCTGCGAGGGGTACCGGATGAATCGGTTTCTGAGAAAGAGGCAGAAGAGTGGATGATCGAAGCGCTTAAGATCTGCACGGCAAAAGCGCTCGAAGAGGGGGTGAGGATAGCTTTGGAACCCCTGGTCCGCTATGAAACCCCGTTGATCAATACCGTATCCCAGGGGCTTGAACTCATTGAAACGGTTGGGACCGAAAATCTGGGTTTGTTGCTCGACACCTTCCATATGAACGTTGAAGAACCGTCTATTGAGGAAAGTATTCGCAACTGCGGAGACAGAATTTTCCATTTCCATGTGGCAGATTCCAATCGATGGTATCCGGGTGCCGGGCACCTCGATTTCCAGTCCATATTGGAGGCGCTTTTTGCAACCGGATATTCGGCTTTCGTTTCAGGGGAGTTCATGCCGAATCCTGATGCGAATGTTTCCGCCCAACGGGCAATCCAGTATTTGCGCGGGTTGAATCTATAATAATTGGCGAGAGGCAAGGGGTTAGAAGTGAGCGGTGAGCGGTTGTCGTTTTCAGAAAACTAAAGGAGCATATAATGGATCGAATGAAAACCGTAACGCTTTATGCGGACTGGGCTCCCAAGCCGGATTTCAAACTGGGATCAAAGGATATAGATGGTAAGCTGAGCTATCTGGGCAGTAAGGTTTGGAAAAACCCACGCGTAGAAATTGTGGACAAAACCATTCCAAAGCCCGGACCCGGGCAGGTGATAGTCAAGGTCAGGGCCTGCGGCATTTGCGGCAGTGATGTTCACATGGCCCAGGCGGATTCAGACGGATATATTTATTATCCCGGTTTGACGGCGTTTCCGTGTACTTTGGGTCACGAACTGTCCGGGATAGTGGTTGAGGCTGCTGCCGACGCCATCAATCGCCGAACAAACCAGCCGTTTGATGCCGGCGAACCCGTCTGTGCCGAGGAAATGGCTTGGTGCGGAACCTGCCGACCCTGTGCGGATGGATTTCCCAACCATTGCGAGCGTCTTCAAGAGATCGGTTTTTCCATAGACGGGGCTTTTGCGGAATATATTGCGCTGGATGCGAAGTACTGCTGGAGCCTGAACCAACTGGTGGAACATTACGGCGAAAAAAAAGCATTCCAGTTGGGGAGCTTAGTGGAACCGACAAGTGTTGCATACAACGCGGTGATCGAGCGTGGTGGAGGTATTCGCCCCGGCGATGCAGTGTGGATTTTGGGAAGCGGGCCGATCGGTACAGCGGCATGCGCCATATTGAAAAGGGCGGGTGCAAGCCGTGTCATCATATCAGAGCCCTCCAAGGAAAGGGCTGAGTTGGCCATTAAAGCAGGTGCAAGCCACGTGATCGATCCCACCGAAGAAAATACGGCCGAGCAGGTTCTCGACCTCACAAAAGGGGGGGGCGTAAATCTTATCCTGGAAGCCTCCGGTCTTCCGGGCATCGTCTGGGGTGATATTGAAAATGTGATCTGGAACGGTCGTACGTTGAACACAACCATCGTCATCGTGGCACGCGCGGACGCACAAATTCCGCTCACCGGCGAGGTTTTACAAGTACGGCGCGCCCAAGTTGTAGGCTCCCAGGGGCATTCGGGTCACGGTACATTTCCCCGGGTGATTTCTGCAATGGCAGACGGTATGGACATGACGCCAATTATCACTAAAACAATCAATCTGGAGGAAGTTCCGGAAAATCTCGAACTGCTTCAGTCGGATCGAAAAGAATGCAAAATTACAGCCTTTATGTAACATTCATAAAGGAATCATAAATTTTTCAGAGTTGGTGCTTCATTTCAAAACAAGCGCTTGATATGCCGATCGAACAGGTTTTCGCAAACATGTTTGGCGATCACCGTTTCATATTCTTTAAGGGCATTCAGATAACGATCACCCAAGTCTGCCGCGATCTTAAACCCGATGTGCAACAATTGGCGGAAGTGCCGGTTGTAAAGTTCACAGGATTGATCATGCCGAAGGGATGCCGCAAAGGTTTTTCCATCCATTATTTACGTTTTTGATTAAAGAAATAATCAGGCATTGCTCTCCGCGGCATGCACATTCTTGCCTTCTCATTTATTTTTTCCCGGATATCTACAACTTGGATTTTTAAGAATGTCCCGCTTCACTGCATTCCAATTTCGAGAATTAGTGCGGCCTCACAAAATATACTAAAAAATATATTATTTTATATATTTTTATTGACAGACACGTGACGTCCGTTTAAACATAAAATATCGGATCTTTCGGGACACTTCTCTGAAAATCCGACTATTCACTTCCTGTCTTTCGTATCTTTAGATTTAGATAGCATCCCTGGCGGGATTTAGCACCTAGGTTCATTGATAAGAAACGGCCACCAAAAACATCCTAACCACAAGGAGGACAAAATGACCCCAAAAAAGTTGTCATCGATTTACTTCATAAGCTTGGTGCTGGCCATTTCCCTGGTATTGACCGTCGGAGCTGCCACAGCTGCCGATAAAAAGGTTCGTTGGAAGGGGCAGAGTGTCTTTGGCATCAACTCGCCCCTAGGCAAACACACCATCGTTTTGTGGAAAACGTACGTGGAGGAGATGAGCGGCGGGCGGATGGAGATCACCCTCCATGACTCCGGCGAGATCGTTCCCCCAACCAAGATATTTCAGGCCGTAGCCGGCGGAATACTGGACTTCGGAGCAAACACTCCGGCATGGCAAAAGGGTAAATATCCGGCAGGGGATCTATTTTACACGCTGCCCGGCGGCATCCTCGAGTTCAACGATCTTATCCTCTGGCTTTACGGCGGCGGCGGTAAGGAGCTGGAGCAGGAGATGTACGGCGACAAGGTCATCGTATTTCCGCTGGGCCTGACACCGCCCGAAGAGATCTGGTCCAAACGGCCCATCAAGTCCTTGGACGACATCAAGGGCCTCAAAATCCGGGCCGCCGGTCTTTCCATGGACCTGTGGGAAAAGCTGGGCGCATCGGTAGTTCTTTTGCCGGGCGGAGAAGTCCTTCCCTCATTGCAGCGCGGTTTGATCGACGCCACCGAGCTGCTGGACCCCTCCTACGATTACACCCTGGGTCTGCATGAGGTCTGCAAGTACCGCTTCGGGCCGCCTATCCACATGTCCAACAACATCTTCCAACTTCTGATCAAGCCCAAGTCCTGGGATGCCCTGCCGAAAGACCTAAAGGCCATAGTTGAAAAAGCAGCCATGGCGGCCACTTTTCAGGGCTACGCCGACTTCTGGCAGAGTTCCATTAAATTCAACAAGAAGATCGAAGAGTACGGTACCATCACCACCAAGCTGCCAAAGTCCGAACAGGAAAGGGCGCGTAAGCTGGCCATGGAGATCATCAACGAAAGAGCCGAAAAAGACCCTTACTTCAAGAAGGTCTGGGAATCCCAGAAGGCATTTATCGAGAAGTATAAACCCTACTACGACCTGACCAAGTTCGATTAATTCCATACCGGGAAAAGTCGTTGCCGGCTTTTCTCTTTTTGGCAGGTCGCTCCTGACTAAGGGACAAGTCCGGAGCGACCTGCAACACTCTGAGCAACTCCTCCCCAAGGGAAGAGCATTATGAGATTAATCAGAATCATCGACAAAATTTCCACCTTTATGGGCGGCATAGCGACCTGGTTGGTCTTCCCGCTTATGCTGGTCGTGATTTACGAGGTGGTTATGCGCAAGTTTTTCAACGCGCCCACCGCCTGGACCTATGACACCTGCTGGATGATCTTCGCGGCCCAGTTTCTGTTGGGTGGGGGGTATACTCACTTGCGAAAAGGCCACATCCGTATAGACATCGTCTATACCATGCTCTCCCCCAAGGCCCAGAAAGTCTATGATCTGTGGATCAACATCATCGTCATCCTGCCGCCCATGATTTTGTTCACGTGGGCCGGCATCGAGTTTGCGGCCGAGGCTTGGGTCACTAACGAAAAACTCTCCACCACCAACTGGTTTTTCCCGGCGGGTCCGCCCAAATCCCTGCTGCCCCTGGGTTTCTTTCTGCTGGCCTTGCAAAGCCTGGCCGAGATAATTCGCTACATTGATCAGATCAGGAAAGGCGGCCGGCAATGAGTCCCGATCAAATAGCGGCCGTGATCATGATGGGCCTTTTATTGGTCATGGTCATCTGCGGCGTTCACCTGGCCTTCTCCCTTATGTTTTTGTCGATTCTGTTCGGCCTGATATTCCAGGGCAGCATCGTCCTGGACATGTCCATGCTGACCAGCTTCGGTATGATGGAAAGCGAAATACTCATCGCCGTGCCTCTCTTCGTGTTCATGGGCACGGTGCTGGAAAAAAGCGGAGTTGCCGAGGGAGTTTACCAGAGTCTTTACGAGGTCTTCGGTCCGGTGCGGGGCGGTCTGGCCTTTTCCACCATTGCCACCTGCACCATTTTCGCCTCCTGCACCGGAGTCATTGCAGCCACCCTGACTACCATGACCCTTTTGGCGGTGCCCGCCATGCTCAAGCGTAATTACGACCGGGGTCTGGCCACCGGAGTGGTCTGTGCCGGGGGCTCGCTGGGCATTCTCATACCGCCCTCGGTAATGTTGGTCATGTATGGACCCATGGCCAATCTCTCTGTGGCTCAACTATTTGCGGCTGCTCTGTTCCCGGGCCTATTGCTATCGGGTCTTTACCTGATCTACATAGGCATGATCTCCTGGTTAAAGCCAAGCTCCGCTCCTGCCATCAGGGAGGAGGAACGGGCCGCCAGAGGCGCCCAGGCATGGGGAAAAGTGGCCATACACATGCTGCCTTCCATGTTTCTGATCATCGCAGTACTGGGCTCGATCATCGGCGGAATCGCCTCGCCCACCGAGGCCTCCGGGGTGGGAGCCTTCGCAGCCTTGCTGATCTGTGCCTTTTACGGCAAATTCAACTACACCAACATCAAGGAAGCGGCCTATACCACCCTGATTGTCACCACCATGGTGTTTTTCATCATTCTGGGAGCCAACATCTTCAACTCCATTTTCCTCTTCCTTGGCGGAGGCATACTGATCAAGAGCATGCTCATGGCACTGCCTTACGGCAAGTGGTTTGTTATGTTCGTGATGATGTTTATCCTGTTTATCCTGGGATTCTTCATCTCCTGGCAGGGGCTGCTCTACGTAGTGGTGCCCATTTTCTTGCCCGTAGCCGCCAATCTGGGTTTCAACCCACTTTGGTTCGGGCTCTTGATCTGCCTGAATTTGCAGATGTCCTTTCTTACACCGCCGTTCGCCTATGCCATCTTCTTCGTGAAGGGCTCCTCTCCGCCGGAGGTCAAAACAATGGACATCTATCGGGGGGTCATCCCCTTCGTGATCCTGCAGGCTCTGGCGGTATTCCTTTGCATCGTTTTTCCGGAGATCATTCTCTGGTTGCCCAGGGTTACACTGGGGGCAGGATAACGCCGGGGGCTGATCGCGCAGGGTCATTTTTTTGATTGAATCAAGCTTGGAATGAACACAAAACGTATGCCCAAAGAATCATTGGTAGACAAAGCCTACCACCGGATCAAAGAGTGGATCATTGAGTACCGGTTGAAATCCGGCAGCCACCTATCCATACAGGAGTTGGCCGAGGCTCTCGGTATCAGCCGGACACCGGTTCGTGAAGCCCTCAGCCGGCTAGAGCAGGAGTACCTGGTGGTCCGAAAGCCCATGAAGGGCTTTGCCGTTAATACGTTGGATCTTAAGGTGATCGAAGATCTTTTCGAGGTCCGCCAGGCCGTCGAGTTGCTGGCCGTCGGAAACGCGGCCAAGCGAATTAACCCGGAAACCCGGAAGCAGTTGGCCGAAAGCTTGGAATTGACTGCCCGATGGATCAAAAAAGGTGAGAAACTCAGCATTCTCAAACTCGAGCAGAATTTCCACATGAAAATTCTCGAAGCCAGCGACAACATTCCTCTGGTGGAGATCGGCCGCGGGATTTTGCAGCGCATCTGGTCGATACAGCGCTTCAATATCGTCACCTCGAATGCGCTGACCGAGGCCCATGCACAGCACACTGAACTTTTCCAGGCCTTGACCGAAGGCAATCCGCAGAAGGCTGTGATGATGATGCGCAAACACATGAAGCATACCAGCAAGGAGCTGATCACCCGGCTACGGAACCAACACGACATCATCCACAATGCTATAGCATTCAATCCTAAAGAATGGGATGGATTCAAATAGGGGAGGCTAATGGACAACTCGCCAACCATTCGCACTTATGGCAGAATCAAAGACAGATTCGGCATCGTTACCGGGGCAGCCAGCGGCATTGGTCGGGCGACGGCCGTTTATCTGGCCCGGATGGGCGCCGGTGTAGCCCTGGTAGACCTGAACCAGGCCGGGTTGAAAGAGACCCAGGCGGTCATCCGGCAACAAACCGCTCCGGGCCCGTTGGTTTTTGCAACCGACGCATCCGATGAAACTGAAGTCAACCGTGTCGTTGACGAAACCGCGACCGAATTCGGGGCCATCGACTTTCTGGTCAACTGCGCGGGCATCCTCAGGAGAACAGCCTTTTTGGAAATTCCTGTCGAGGAGTGGGATTTAATGTTGAAGTTCAACCTGCGCGGGCCTTTTCTGTATTGTAAATTTGTCGTGCCACACATGATCCGACGTAGCCAAGGGGTCATCATAAACGTTGCCTCCCTGGCCGGCAGGACGGCAAGTGTGTTGGGCGGTGCCCACTACACAGCCGCCAAGCACGCCCTGGTAGGATTGTCCCGCCACATAGCCCGAGAGTTGGGGCCCAAAGGGCTACGCGTCAATGCTTTTTGCCCCGGTGCCACTCTAACGCCGATGATCAACAAATCAACTTCGGCCGAGGAAATCGAGGCGGTGGCGGCGGTCATTCCTCGAAGAAAGTGGGCCACCCCCGAAGAGCAGGCGGCGGTAATCGGGTTTCTCGTCTCAGACGCTGCGGTTAACATTACCGGCGCCTGTATCGACAGCAATGGAGGATCTTTAATGGTGTGATCCGCGGCCGCGTGTATTCCTCAGACCGAATTGTTACTGTCGATTGTTACCAACAGAAACAGGAGGCTTGAATGCCAGACAAAAAAACATTGCTGGAACTTTACCGGAAGATGGAATGTGGGGCCAAAACTTTCAAATACCGAACCACTACATATTGGGGTAGATCCCTTCAGCTCTTATGCCAACAATTCATCAATTCCATTCCATAGCTTCATTTGATGTATGATTCGTTCTGTACATCGCAAGTTTTTGAGGCTACCCAAAATTCCCGCTTTCGCTTTTGACCTGCCCTGGAATTTTTAGTATGCTACAATCCTGAACTTTGACAGATTTCATTATACGGTTGGGAAATTTTGAGAATAGAGCATACTATTGAATATTCCTGTTATTCATCCCGGTACAATTCCCCCTGATCCAGTGTCCTCGGACTCCCTCAAGGGAATACCTCGCCAACAAACCAAGCCTACCCGCTGGGGCGGGCAAGGTTGGGATGCCTTTTCCCGGGCTCTGCATAGGCAGAACATATACATACGCGAGGACCGTCCATCATGCTCGGTCTATGTCTCAGATAGTGGGGGCATGGCCTATGGTATGCCGCACGGAGTGGTAGTAGCAAAATCGACTCATCAGGTCGCAACGATTCTAAAGGAGGCACAGATCCATCGGATTCCTGTCAAGGTCCGTGGCGGTGCGCTCACAACAGAGGGTGAGTCAGTCGCGTTTGGAGGCCTTCAACTCGACATGACAGGGCTTAGCAGAGTTCTTTCGATTGATCATCAGAACATGACCGTCCGTACCCAGGCCGGCATCTATTGGCACTCCCTGGCCGAGGTGTTGCGTCGGAAGGGCTATGATTATCTGTCCGCTCCGTTGAACATGACATCATCCGTCGGCGGCACCCTTTCTGTCGGAGGGATTGACATCAATTCTTCCCGCCTGGGTTGCAGTGCGGACCAAGCCGTTTCGCTACAGGTAGTCA
>CAYSUA010000126.1:0-12111 GCA_964433795.1 uncultured Desulfobacteraceae bacterium
GGGATAATAAAAAAGCGGCTTAAACCCGACTCCACTTTTTTGTTGCAAGATCAGTAGCCAGTTGTATACTACACGACTTCGTGATTCTTCAATTATTGTGTATTTATCAAGTATTACTTTTTCCTTTTCGTATTTGAATGTATTAACAAAACAGTAATAATCATCCGGAGACCAAAACCCGTTTAATTGATTCAGTTCGTAGGTTGCTGATTCTTCTCTTTGGCTAAAGCTGTTTAAAGAATACACATCAAGCAGTACAGAACCGTCCGGCTTCAATAATGAATTGAATTTTGAGAGCATTTTTTTTCTTTGCTCTGGACTTAACACACAAAAATCACACATGATCATTGTGATAAGGTCGAAACTGTTTGTTGTTTCAAAATCCAAATAGTTTGTTAGAACATAATTTATTTTTAAACCTTTTTCAGCAGCTACCTGTTTTGCATACGTTAGGGAATTTTCTGAGAAATCAATGCCCGTAACAATTGCACCTCGTTCTGCCAGCCTGGTTGTATATAGCCCTGGACCACAGCCAAAATCAGCAATTTCAGTGCTCTTATCCACCTCAAAATGGGAGACAATCCACTCCACAGAGCGCTTAATAAAGCGCTGGTTTCGAGATGAAGCATCAATCGATTCATTTAAGTGATATTCAAGCATTTGTTTTGATGTATGCTCATTTGTCCACAGTTCATCTGCTGTATAAAATTGAAAAGATGCAGGGCGTGAATTTATTTCTTTTAGTTCTTTAAACACAATGACTCCTTGGTTGATTATGACACAGTGCAGAATCACCTGCCATCGTGAAATGTAGCGGAATGATTGTCAGGTGCATTCAATTGTCCGATAATATTTTTCTCCTTAATGAAAACCTGCAAAAACTTTCCATTGACTGTTTGATTTTCGGCAAAAGAAAAATCCAAGAATCAATATCTAACATGCTTGAATCATAAAGATATTTTTCAACATCAAATCAATTGATACCAACTTAATTGGAGAAGACCCTTAATGGTTAATTGCAACCTTTTCTGGATCATGTTTTAGGCTTTTGCCAGAAGGGGCCGGTTTTTCCGATCTCCTTCAGGGTCGACAGAAATTCGGTTCTGTATTCAAGCCTGTTGGAGAAATATTCCAGGTCCGCGCGTCTGCGAAAATACTCGCATGAAAACAGTTTGACCAAATCGTTAAGCGGCACGATACCGTCTTCGGTTTCGGAATCAAAGAGGCGCCAGTTACGAACATGTTCTTCCGACCGGAAGAAGTGCATTGTACTTCAGGCATAGCTCAGGTTCTCGTACCATCGCCAGAACGGAACGGCAACATACCCCACGATACCTTCCGGATCAACATCTAGAATGACCCCGTCTTTCATTTCCAGTCGAATCGGCTGCCCACAATCCAAACAGGGCGAATCGACTCGAACCGTTTTTCCCGGAAAGAGCCAGCAGACCGCCAGCGACTCGAATGCTCACTGGCCAAACCACTTCTGCTCGCCGTCAACGGTGATACGGTACTGAGTGGGCAGGTTATTGAAAGGCGCAAAGGATGTGACCAAATCCGTACCCGGAAAGAGCCAGCATGGAATCATTTCCGAAAATAAATCATGCAGTGCTTTCCGCCCTTCGTCAGGGGAGATCCCTAACTCCTGGGCGATCTCCGTGTAAAACGGCGCCTGCCCGGTTTCCACCATACGATTCATAATAGAATGAAACGTTCTGTCCAATAGGGTTCCACTCATTGGGGTTTACCTCCTTTCATAAGCGTTGCACACGGTCTTCAAAGGATAGCAATTGTCTGTAGACACAGATAGAGGTGATCACCAATTCAAACTTCAACTTCAATATCAATATTTCAATTCTGAGTTTGAAAATCAATACATTTCAAGCGTCATTGATAGAGGATTCAAGACTGAGATCATTTCACTGTCAAGACCATTCTATTGACAATCCCTTCAACATCTGTAATCTCCACCTTTGGTTAAATGCTGAAAGCTCAAAACCGAATGGAGATATTATTCATGGAGAATACACCATTGCACTATCAAACCATCGCTGAGCTATCCCGGAGCATTCGCAACGGTGAAGTTTCAATCGTAGAATTAACGGAGCACCTGTTCCAACGGATCGATCAACTGGATCCGACCCTTAATGCGTATCGAATGGTTTGCAGGGAGCGGGCACTGGAGGAGGCCAAAGCCATGGACGGCCTTTTTCGGGCCGGCAATGATTTGGGACCGCTTCACGGCATTCCCTATGGGGCAAAGGATCTCTTTGATGTAATGGGAATACCCACAACCGCTGGTTCAAAACTATTGGAAAAAAATATCGCTTCAGCCGACGCACCGGTTATAAGAAAACTCTCTCAGGCAGGAATGGTTTTCACAGGCAAAACCAACACGGTTCAACTGGCTTACAGCGGCGTCGGAATCAACCATGATCACGGTACCCCGCATAATCCCTGGCATCGCACTCCCCATGCACCGGGCGGTTCCAGCAGTGGGTCAGGGGTGGCGGTAGCATCCGGAATGGTCCCCATGGCCCTGGGGAGCGATACCGGCGGATCGGTGCGTATTCCTGCCGCCCTTTGCGGTATAACGGGATTGAAGACAACAGTGGGTCGGGTCAGCCGCACCGGGGTGTATCCCTTAAGCTGGAGCATGGATTCCATCGGTCCCCTGACACGATCGGTTGAAGATGCAGCTCTCGCTTACCAGGCCATGCAGGGCTTTGAAGCACAGGATGATACCACACACCTTGTTTCACCTCATAATGTATTGAAAAATCTCAAGACCGGCATTCAAGGGGTTCGCCTGGCTTTTGCGGAAACAGTCTTCTTCGATGATGCTGATCCGGAGATAGAAAAGTCGGTTCGAGAGTGCAAAGAAGTATTTCAAAACCTGGGTTCGCAAGTAGATAGTATGGATATTCCTGAAGTTGAGGAGGCATGGCAGCTGAATCGCAAAGGGATGATCATCGTTTCCGAAGCCTATACGAACAACAGAAAGCTTTTGGATGAACAGTATGATCAGTTGGATCCGATTATTGCGGTTCGGATGATCAAGGGAAAAGATGTTATGGCCAGCGATTATTTGGATAATATGCTGGAATGGAAGCGCCTCCGGGAAAAAATTGCCGACACCCTGAAAGATGTGGATGCACTTCTGGTTCCCACCACGTGTATTCCTGCCCGGCCGGTTGAAACAATCGATACGGACTTCGAACATTACATGGAGCACAATGTGGCTTATCTTCGAAATACATCCATCGGCAATATCTTAAACTTTTGCGGATTGACCGTGCCTTGCGGCACGACGAATCAAGGGCTGCCCATCGGGCTTATGATTTATGGAAAACCGTTTCAGGAAGAGTTGGTGTTGCGAATCGGATATGCCTTTCAACAAATCACGGATTGGCATAAACGGACGCCGGATCTGAGCTGGGCATGACAGTTCGCCAGTCTGCCGGTCGACCAGTTGTCCAGTGAAAATTACTGGCAAACTGGCAACCGGCTAACCGGCCAACTCACAATAACGTTCTTGAAAGACCTTTGTTTTAAAATGAGTGACGTGTAAACCATAGAAAAATGAGGAGCGAATTGATGACCATCCTAATCTCCGGCTCACTGGCTTATGATCGAATTATGGATTTCCCGGGCAAATTTTCGGATCATATACTGCCGGATAAGATCCATGTTTTGAATGTATCGTTTATGGTAAACAGCCTCACCGAACGCTGCGGCGGTACGGCCGGCAATATTGCATATAACCTCGCATTATTGGAAGAAAAACCTTTTGTTTTAGCCACCGCCGGAAAGGATTTCGGTACATACCGAGAACGCTTCGAAAAGCTGGGCCTCCCTTTTGACGGAATAGTAGAATTGCCGGAAGAGTTTACGGCCAGTTGTTATATTACAACGGATAAATCAAACTGCCAGATCACCGGCTTTAACCCCGGTGCGATGAAATTTGCGTCTCTATTTCAATTTGAGGGGATTAAAAAGGAAGAAGCACTGGCCATCATTTCTCCGGGAAACCTCGAAGATATGATCGGGTACAGCAAATATTATAAAACCGCGGGCATTTCGCATATCGTGGATCCCGGCCAGCAGATACCCTGGCTTTCCGGAGAGCAGTTGGATCAGATGATTACCGGTTCAACCATGTTCATCTCCAGTGACTACGAGCTTGAAATGGTTAAAAAGGCGACGGGGTTCGATATCAATGATCTTAAGGAAAGGACGGAGATTATCATCACGACCTTTGCCGCGGAAGGCTCACTCGTTCTTTCCCGGGATGGAGAAGAAAAAATACCGGTGGTAACAGCGGATAAGGTGGCAGACCCCACGGGTGCCGGGGATGCTTATCGAGCCGGCCTGATCAAGGGAATGGTTATGAAAAAGGATATCGCCACCAGCGCCAAGATGGGGGCAACCTGCGCAAGTTTTTGCGTGGAGTATAACGGCACCCAGGAACACCGTTTCACCATCGATGCATTCTGGGACCGGTATAACCAAGCCTTTCAGTAAATCGGATATTCTTTCAAAAACATAGTCCCACAGCTTGGCCAATATGAAACGCCTCTTTTCTCCACACATTTTCGAATCCTTTCAATACCGCGATTTCAGATGGCTCTGGCTGGGATCATTTGCAAACTTCATGGGATTGGGTATGCAGATGATGGCCAGGGGATGGCTTGTGCTTCGATTGTCGAATGACTCTCCGTTTGCCCTGTCCCTCGTCATGATCGCCTTTGCCCTGCCCATGACCTGTATGTCTCTGATCGGCGGCGCACTGGCAGATCGATGGCCCCGAAAGCACATACTCATGACGGTCCAAACCGGCAATACGCTCATGACCCTGTTGCTCGCAACCCTGGATCTGACCGGATTGGTCCGTTTTTGGCATCTTATTACCATCGGTTTTGTCAATGGATCCCTGATGGCCATTAACATGCCCAGCCGGCAGGCCCTTGTTTCAGATCTGGTGCCCAAGGAAAAGCTGATGAATGCCGTCTCCCTGAACAATTCGGGTACCAATTTGACTCGTACCATAGGACCTGCATTGGCCGGAATCCTCATCGTTTATATCGATACGGCCGGTGTGTTCTATATTATATCGGGTTGCTACATTTTCTCCTTTCTCTCTTTGGCCATGATACGGACTTATAATAGGCAGGTATCCGTTGATGGCAAAAGCATGACAAAAGATATTCGAGAAGGAATAAAATACGCCATGAAGGATTCAACCCTTCGGGGTCTGATCATCACGCTGTTTATGCCCGTGTTTTTCGGTTTTTCACTGATTATTCTACTGCCGGCTTGGGGCCGTGAGGCATTGCAGGTGGAGGCGGATAATCTGGGGTTGTTGATGATGATCATGGGAAGCGGATCTTTAGTGGGAACCTTGATTCTGGCAGCCATACGCAATCTGAATCGCAGGGGCGCATGGCTTTTGATAATCAGAGCCTTATGGGGTGGCAGTATGGCGCTTTTTTCAGCATCCACCGCTTATGCCGTGGCCATGCCGTTAAGTATGCTCCCTTTTGGGGCCATTGCCGAATGGATCGGAACTCCGAACACCCTCTTCTTGAGCGGTGTAATGCTAACCATACTCACAATCGTTTTCACGGTTGCAAATCCCAAATTCCGGGAAATTGATTAGCCCGGCTAAAATTTACTCCCCATACATTTCGGTGATGAGTCTTCGCAATTGAGCCGCATCTCTCGATGGTAATTTATCAATCTTTTGTTTTAAACGCTGCTTACTAATTTTTGGATTTTGTCCACCGAGCGGCCATGACACCGGATAGAAAACCAAAAAAATGACCCGACCAGCTAATCCCCTCCTTGTAGACCAGTAGAGACAGGAGCGCTCCTCCGTAGCTGAAAAGAATCACCACCGAAAAGAGAAGCGCCACCCATTCTCGGCGGAAAATACCGATAAACATTAAAAAGCCGATGAGACCGAATATGATCCCGCTGGCACCGATATGAACGGTATTGCTTTTTCCGAATGCCCATACAAACCCGCCCCCCGCTAAAGCAATGATCAGAAGGGCGATGATCGTAAGCTTTCGGTTGAAAGCCAGCGATACGGTCAACAGAATAAATAGTGCTCCGGTGTTGGCGGCAAGATGCCTCAGGTCTAAATGCAGAAACGGACTGAACGCAATACCCCAAAGGCCGGTCATGCTGCGGGGTCTCAGCCCGTATACTCTCAGGTCTATGGGCAGGACGGCATCGAACAAATAAACTGCCCACAGAATACCGACCGCTCCCAAAGCAATTTTCATATTATCGACGATTTTCATAATCTCAACAGGACCTCATTTCATACGTCCTGACCGAATCTGTCTTTTGTGCATATATCAGAAAGTTGAACGGTATTCCAATGAATGACACACAATTAAAAATTATTAGACGACTAATATGGTACTGGAGAAGATGAATTAGAGGATTTTCTTTAAATTCCACAAGGTGGCATATTTATAATCGATTCACGCAACAGAGAATATTCCTCCGCATTGCAGCCAGTTTTCAATCCCTGGAGAATTTAGACCACAACAGTTGACTTCTATCTATGGATATGAATCAATAGAATTTTGCCGTAACAGTATACGTGTGAATCGTAAACCTTGTCTCTGAATCATCATTGATTTCAATTGGAAATGTTGAATGATTGTCCGTTTAAATGGAGCAAAGGAAGATGGCAGTATCACACATTGGCAGCACAGATTTCTAAAGACGGCGGCTTTTATTTCAGTACTCTCTCTTATCCCTCCGGCTTTCGGCAAGCCTCCGGCCCTTGAAACAGAGACGAACCGTCTGGTTGTTTGTATCTCCTCTCCGGTTGAATCAATGGACCCGACCAATTATAGGGATCGTACGACTCAAACCGTTTTGAAGAACATGTTCGACAGTCTCACCACCCGTGACAGCATGATGAGAATTGTTCCCCAATTGGCTGAGTCATGGAAAAGCCTGGATGACACAACCTGGGAGTTTAAACTGAGGCAGGGCGTCAAGTTTCATAACGGCGATCCGTTTACGGCCGAAGATGTCAAATTTACGCTGGAGCGAGTGGTCAAAGAAGGAGCGATCGACGGCCAAACCTCACATCGGAAAAGCTTACTGGGGCCGGTTTCCGGTGTAAACATCATTGACGCGCATACGGTTTTGATTCAAACGGAAAAACCATGGGCCATCCTCCCACTGATGCTCTCTTTACAGGAAATCGTCCCCAAAAAGTATAAGGAGTCCGTCGGTTCCGCCGGATTTCAGTCCAATCCCATCGGTACGGGGCCGTTTCGATTGGCAAGCCAAGATGCGGGAAAAGAGATGATACTGGAGGTGTTTCCGGATTACTATGGTGGCTCTCCCGGAAATCCGCCCATGCAACCGGCAAACCTGAAGTATCTGGTATTCAGAACAGTTCCGCTAAAAGCCCTTCAGATCGCCATGCTAAAACTGGGAGAGTGCGATATCGTATCTCATATCCCGGTGGGGGCCATCCGTATATTGAAACAAACACCGGGAATCCGGGTGTTAACCTGTTCGGCAACCCGAAGCTATTTTGCAGAAATAAACTGTGCAAAACCGCCCTTCAATGATCTTCGGGTACGGCGTGCATTGAACCATGCGATTAACCGGAAGGCGGTTGTTGACAATATCTTACAGGGACACGGTATACCGCTGCCGACCATATTGCTGCCCAATGCCTTTGCCTTCAACCGTTCTTTAAAACCCTACGCATATGATCCGGAACTGGCAAAGCGGCTGTTAATCGAATCAACTTTTCCTGAAACGGATACGGTTGCGATCCAGTGCGTCAAGGACGACCTGCAATTTGCCAACATTATTGCCGCCTTTCTGACCAAGGTCGGAATAAAATCCGCCATCAATATCGTCCATCACCGGAAACCGAAAGCCTATGGTAGAGATGCCTCATGGGACATCCTTGTGGGTTCATGGGGGAATTCGACACTGGATCCTGTGGGTATCCTCGTGCCCAAATTCAAAAGTGGCGGCCGGGGAAATTTCTCAGGATACCGCAGTAAGGAAGTCGATGCGCTTTTATCTCTGGCAGAGACCACATCAAACCCGACACTGCGCAAAGACTATTTTGAAAAGGTCCAGAAAATCGTTTATGGAGATGTTCCGATGATTTTCGGGTATGCGGCAGAAGAATTTTACGGTGTACGGGAGATGGTGAAAAACTTTATCCCTTCTTCCAGCGGGATGATGAATATGCATGACGTATCTATCAAAATCGGGACCGAACAATGAAATTGACAAACGCCGTCTTTAGAAACCGAAGCCTCGGGTACAAATTTATGCTGTTATCGGTTGTGCCCATTATTTTTGCGACCACATTTATTGTACTGAATATCGTTAATTCCATCGAAAAATCGATGATAGACGAGATCGAGACCAAGGTCATGGAATTAACCCGCCTCACCGCGCTGTCCATGTCCAATGCCTTTGTTTTCTATAACAAGAACCTGCTGGACAATTTTGTCGACAACCTGGTTAAGGAAAAAAACATACGGACCGCGATGATCGTGGACGCCAATGACAACAGAATTCTAGCCCACAATGATCACGAAAATGACGGCAAGCTCCTTGATGAGGCCATGCAAAATAATGCCGTGAATGACGGAGGGACAAAAACCCGCGAGCTTTCCGATTCCATAACCATTGAAGGGCAAAAGTTCGGAACGGTGCGAGTCGAATTTTCCCACGAGTTGATCGATAAAGAGATCAGTGAAATTAAAAACAGAATCCTGATGGTTGCCGCGATTGCCGTATTGCTGAGCACACTTTTGTCCTTTCTGCTGGCTCGAATTATCACAAAACCGATCAAGGCGTTATCCGAGCAGGCGAAAAGAGCCGGGGAGGGTGATTTTAATCAAAAAATCGACTATAGCAGCAAAGATGCGCTCGGCCGATTGGCGGATGCCTTCAATAAAATGGTGTCGGATATAAAAGAGAAACAACACCAATTGGAAACGGAAATCAATCGGCGGAGGCAAACAGAAGAACTGCAGAGACGCTATAATTTTATTGTCAATGCGTCCAAAGATTTGAATAGCCTGATCAACAGAGATTACACCTATGAAGCGGTGAATGACGCCTACTCTCTTTCTCTGAACCTGAAACGACAGGAAATTGTCGGCCAGACGGTGGCCGATATCTGGGGTACAACAGTGTTCCAAGATATCATTGAAGGGTATGTGGACAGGTGTTTTGCCGGCGAGGAAGTGAATTACCAGACATGGCTCGATCTGCCGGTTCTGGGCTCCCAATATTTTAATGTGACCTATTATCCCTATCGCAACCCCGAAGATAAGATCACCCATGCCGTGGTGGTCTCGCACAACATCACGAAGCAGAAACAAGCAGAGATAGAACTGCAAAAAGCCCATGACGGGCTGGAAAAAAAAGTTACAGAGCGTACGGCAGCGTTGGAGAATGCCATGGAAAAGGCTCAGGAAGCGGACCGGCTCAAGTCGGCTTTCCTGGCCGCCATGTCCCATGAACTTCGTACGCCGCTCAATTCCATCATCGGTTTTACCGGCATTATTCTCCAGGGCCTGGTCGGTCCGTTGAATCAGGAGCAAACCAAACAGCTCGGAATGGTCCGCACAAGTGCCCACCATCTGCTGGGCCTCATCAACGACGTTCTGGATATCTCCAAGATAGAAGCCGGTCAACTGGAGATCGACACGGAAACATTTGACATGCGAGATGCAGTCGACAAAGTGATCGGAACCGTGGCGCCGCTGGCCGAAAAAAAAGAGCTGCCCCTAACGGCTCAGGTTTCTATGGAGGTCGGAAAAATCGATAGCGATCGACGGCGCGTGGAACAAATCCTCATCAACCTCATTAACAATGCCATTAAATTCACAGAAAAAGGACAGGTCCGGGTGGAATGCCGGATCCGTGAGCAATGGCTGGAAACAAGCGTCACAGACAGCGGGATCGGTATAAAAACGGAAGACGTGGGCAGACTGTTCCAGGCGTTTCAGCAAATCGATTCCGGTTTAACCCGTCGTTATGAAGGGACCGGGCTCGGATTGTCTATTTGCAAAAAGCTGATCGAGTTGCTGGGTGGTCGCATATGGGTTGAGAGTGAATGGGAAGTTGGCAGCACGTTCGCCTTCGCCCTGCCCTTGCGTTGAACGGTTTCCTTCGGTATAGCCGATGCTGTTCATCGGTGTCGAATCGAAGCGATGATGAAAGTGGAAAGAAAATGACACCCAACATTTTAGTGATCGAAGACAACGAGCAAAACCTCTATCTAATGACCTTCATTTTAGAAAAAGGCGGGTATACGGTTATTCAGGGCCGGACCGGCCCTGAAGGTATCGAACTTGCGGAAAAGGACAAGCCGTCCTTGATCCTTCTGGATATCCAGCTTCCGGAAATGAACGGATATGAGGTCGCAAGACGCCTGAAGGCCAAAGACGAAACCAAAGATATTCCCATCGTGGCCGTAACCTCCTATGCAATGGTCGGCGACCGTGAGCAGGTCCTGGCATCGGGCTGCACGGGGTATATTGAAAAACCCATCAATCCGGATACGTTTCTGAAAGAAATTGAATCCCACCTACCGGATGAACCGTCTCCCCGAGGATGTGTGTCATGACCAAGCTACTGATTGTGGATGATATTGAGCAAAACATTTACATGTTGAAAATTCTACTGGAAGGTCACGGTTACCAGGTTGTTTCCGCAACCAATGGTGCGCAGGCCCTTGAAATGGTCTTGTCCGATCTACCGGATGCGATCATCAGTGATATATTGATGCCGGTCATGGACGGGTTTACCCTGTGCCGCAAGATTAAAAGTGACGACCGGCTAAAGGCAATCCCATTTATCTTTTACACAGCCACCTATACGGAACCCAAAGACGAAAAACTGGCGTTGAGCTTGGGCGCCGAACGGTTTATGGTAAAGCCGATGGATCCGGATGCGTTTATTCAAATCATCAAAGACGTTATCCGTGACACCGCCGCAAATGCGGTTGCATCCGCAAAACCGGAACCGACGGAAGATTCAGAGGTATTCAAACTCTACAGTGAGCGTCTGGTAAATAAGCTTGAAAAGAAGATGTTGGATTTGGAAAAGGAGATCAATGAGCATACACAGACTGAAATGGTCTTGTGTGAAAGTGAAGAACGCTATCGCAACCTGTTCGATAGCATCAGCGATTGCATTTATACCCATGATCTTCAGGGTCGCTTTCTGACCGCCAATCCCGCGACCGTTGAAAAGTTGAATGCTGAAACCGAAGAACTGGGTGGCCTAAGTGTATGCGATTTCATGCCGCCGGAATCCCGACGGTTCTTTAATGAAGAATATCTTACCCGGATTCAACGTGTGGGATTTTACAACGGGGTGTGGGTATATCTATCCAAAGACGGTCGGGAGCACCATATCGATGTCCGAAATGTTCTGGTGGAACAGGAAGGCCAAAAACCGTATGTGAGCTGTGTGGGTCGAGATATCACGGAAAACATTCTGGCCGAACGAAAAGTCCAGGAGATGGAAAAACAGCTTTTTCAACTGCAGAAGATGGAAGCATTGGGAACGCTGGCCGCAGGCATCGCCCATGATTTTAACAACATTCTTTTCCCCATGGTGGGGTTTACAGAGATGTTGAAGGAAGACCTCCCTCCCGACAGCCCCCTTCAAGACAATGTTGATGAGATTCTTCAGGCGTCCCTGAGGGCAAGAGATCTGGTCAGACAGATACTGGCGTTTCAAAGACAATCGGAAGCCGAACGCAAACCGATTAAACTGCAGCCGACTGTTCAGGAAGCCCTGAAACTGCTTCGCTCCTCGATTCCGAAAACCATTGATATCCTGGAAAATATTGAATCCGACTGCGGCATGGTAATGGCCGACTCCACCGAGGTGCTTCAAGTCGTCATGAATCTGGCGACCAACGCCTATCATTCCATGGAGGACACAGCCGGCAGCGTCAATGTGACCCTCAAGCAGGTGCAAATGGAACCGGATCATTTGGAATATCCGGCATTATCTCCAGGTGCATACGCCTGCCTGACCGTCTCGGATACGGGCATCGGTATGGAAAAAGAGGTGTTGGAT
>CAYSUA010000127.1:0-12061 GCA_964433795.1 uncultured Desulfobacteraceae bacterium
GCCGGTAATACGGGTTGAAAATTTCTCTTCCTTGAATGTCGAAATGTTTTGTCCCACCAGCGGATGCAAGCCGACCTGCCGCCCCCCGGGTATTGCCCGCTCCTCTGTTGCCGGCAGCCAATAGCGCTGCTTCGCAAAAGGATATGTGGGCAGTGGCAGTCGTTTGGGTGGCGGTTTCCGATGCAACCCTTCCCATTCCACTTCCGCCCCCATCACCCACAACCGTCCGAGCTTCCGCAATTCGCCGGCTTCGATGACCGCTTTCATAAACACCCGCCCCGAACGCCCATCCAAAACATCCTGTATCTGGGATCGGTTCCCATGGTCCGAGGCATTGCCGACAAACAAATCTTTAACCCCGTCTTCTCCCGACACGAATCGGTGCAGTTTTTCTTTAAGCGCTGTTGCGCTTGAAACCACTAGAGCCAGCCGATGCCCCATGCTCTCTCTGCCGTTCTGCAGGGTATGGGCCATGTCGGCCAGATTGAATTTTTGATTTTCGATTGGCGATGTTGGATGGATGGTTCGATCAAGAAATTCGACCATCGACTCGGCATATGCCCGAAGCCGTTCTTCATTCTTTGCCGACAGCACGATGAGCTGGGGCTCGACACTCGATTCCCGCGATTCTTCTAAAGTCTTGGTTGCCCCATGCCCTTTTCCATCATCGAACTCCTCGACGATGACGTGGGCGTTGGTGCCGCTGAGACCGAATGCACTGATCGCCGCCCGTCGCGGCGCGCCCGAATCGGTTTTCCAGGGTTGCAGTTTCGTGTTCACAAAAAACGGGCTGTTTTCAAAATCGATGTGGGGGTTCGGTTTCCGAAAGTGAAGCGAAGGGACCAGTTGTCTGTGTTTAAGGCACAACACGGCCTTTATGAATCCGGCTATTCCGGCCGCCGCCAGGGTATGCCCGATATTCGATTTGACCGACCCGATGGCGCAATACTGTTGACGCAACGTATATTTTCGAAAAGCATCGGTGAGCGCCTGGACTTCGATGGGATCGCCCAGCTCCGTTGCCGTGCCGTGAGCCTCCACATATCCGATGGTTTCCGGAGAAATCTTATACCTGGCGTAGACGCCGGATTCCAAATCGATTTGAGACGGCGCACCGGGGGCGGTGATCCCGTTGGTTTTACCGTCCTGGTTGATGCCCGACCCCCTGATAAAAGCGTAGATATGGTCCCCGTCTTCGATGGCGCGCTCAAGCGATTTCAGCATCACCACACCGACCCCTTCACCCGGAACGAATCCATCGGCCCCGGCATCGAAGGTCCTGCATCGTCCCCGGGCGGACAGCATTCCGGTGCTGGTCCCCTGAAGATGAAATTCTTCGGTGGTCAATACCTGCACCCCGCCGGCCAGTGCGACATCGGCGGTACCGGTCCGTATGCTGTCACAGGCCAGATGAACGGCCACCAGGGAGGAAGAGCAGGCCGTGTTGACGGCGATGCTCGGCCCTTTCAAGTTTAAAAAATAAGAAATCCTTGCGGGCAGCAGGGATGCCAGGTTTCCGATAAAGGAGAAGTTATCGATGGGAGCCCCTGCTTTTTTCAGCGAATTTTTATAATCCACGCAGTTGTAGCCCGCAAACACGCCGCATTTCGTTCCGGCCAATTCTTTCGGCGCATATCCCGCATCTTCAACGGTATGCCACGCCTCTTCCAGAAAGAGCCGGTGCTGCGGATCGGTCAATTCGGCTTCCTTGGGGGACATATTGAAAAACAAGGGATCGAACCGGTCGATGTCTGTAAGAAATCCACCCCATCGACTGATGGTCTTCCCCGAGGATCCTGCGGCATGCGGGTCATAGAACGCATCGGCATGCCACCGTTCCCTGGGCACCTCGGAGACTGAATCTCTCCCTGCCGTCAGGTTCTTCCAGAAATCCCATATGTTCCCGGCGCCGGGAAATCTGCAGGCCATCCCGACAACCGCAATATCCTGCTGTCCGCTGTCGGCGGGAGATTCTTCGGCCTTCTGCAGGTCTGCACCGGAAGACCCGACGTCGGGATGCCGATCTGAAAACGGCTCCCGAGCCGCCCTCATTTCCAAAATACGGTGAAGCCCTTCTTCCGGCGAAAGTCGGTGTTCTTTGATCCGCTTCAGTATATCGGCTCCTTTGAGGCTATCTTCCATGGCAAGCCTCCAGAAGTCGGTCCGCTTCATCAGTATCCAGGGTTCCCGACCGAACCGCCTGCAGAATCTCGAGCATTTCATCATACCGCGGATGTTGGTACTGCGCATCTGCAGAACGTACCGCGACAGTATGATGCCTTTGGGGAAGCGTGCTTGATTTGATGATATGGCCGAACGCTTCGGTGATATGTGCGGCCAATTCCCTGATGGTCGGATAGTTGAAAAGATCCGTCGCCCTCAGCGGTATGGATAGGACGTCGTTGAGCCGGTTGATGATTTCAACCGAAAGAATCGAATCGACACCGAAATCCGTGTACGCGGCATCCGGATCGAATTCACCGCCGTCGATCTCGAGAACACCGGCGAGGCTTTCCTCAATCGACTCATAAATAAGGGATATCACCCCTGAATCGGTCAATTGGGGATCCTTATCCTCAGCGCTCGATAGGCGGCGGCGATCCGAGGCCGGCCGCGGAGAAGGAGCGGCCGGTCTTGACGCCGTTTTTCTGATCTCTCCGTTGCTTTCAGCGATCACGACATGCTGAGATGCCTGCGAATCGCCCTGTTTCGGCCGTCCCGTATAAACCACGGCCTCGAATCCTTCTTCTTTCAGCAACCTTTCCCAGGTTTCCAGGGAAAGCAACGGGCTATGCTTCAGACGGATGCCATCGTCTTCGAACAACCACCATCCCTCGAGAAGTCCGAAGGTGAGGGAGATATGATCCGGCACCGTTGTGATTTCATTGATGACCAGCCACCCGTGGGTTTTTAGCAGGCGCTTCACGTTACCCAGCGTGCGGCGCATATTCCGTGTGGCATGCAGCACGTTGGCCGCCAGCAACACGTCATAGGATCCGGCCTCGAACCCCTGGTCTCTGATATCGGTTTCGATATCGAAGGTCTTGAACCGGAGATAGGGGTACTTTTCACCGAACGTGTTCTTCCCCTTCCGGATGAACCCCAGCGAAATATCGGTATAATCGTAACTGATGCGGTCCCCGTAGGGTTCAACGGCTTCCAGCACGAACCCGCTGGTTCCGCCGGTTCCGGCACCTACTTCCAGAATACTGAGGACCTCCCCTTCCGGCAGATACGGCAGTCGCGCTTCGATGCAGGTGCGGATCCCTTCTGCGGTGCACCGGTTAAAATGATCGGCAACGGCATTCCCTCTATATATTCCTTCTATCTGGTCCATGGAAGCGTTGGGAAAAAGAATTTCCACCGCGGATCGCTTCCCGGTCAGGATTTCGGGGTAATGCGCAAGACATCGTTTGAGAAGACTGATGTGTGTGGTGAGTTCCGGACAGATTTCGGTTGCGTGCTGCAGCCGAAGATCGATATCCGACAACTCCCGGTGAAGTGCGGGTTGATCCAACAGGGGTAGGGTGAAAATTGTCTCTCCATCCCGCTGAATGAATCCTTCGGTTTCCAAAACCGATAGAAGACTGTCGTACAGGCGATGGTAGAACGGGATGACACCGAGGGTCTCCCTGACACGGGGTGTATCATAGGACCGGTTGCCGGAAAGAAAGACCCCCATCTGCTGAAACGCCTTCAGGAGCATCTGCCGCCCCGACCGGTTGACGGTATCTAAACCGGCCAGGATTCTGTCCAAGTCTTTCCGATCGACAGGGGGAGATTGAACGGATGCCGCCGTCCGGGTCAGCTGTTTCGGATAGGTAACGGGGAGCCGCTCCACATAACCGTTTCCGTCCACGCCGATTCGCTTCAGAAGGTGTTTGTCCGCTTTCAAGGGCATGATTTGAGGCATTCGGTTTGAAAGAACGCGCTGAAACGCATCGAATCCCTCAACCGGCGTCATGACGCCGAATCCCAGGGAAGCAATCAGACGCTTCCGGTCTTCATCTGCGGCGTCGTATGCATTCCGCCAGTATCCCCAGTTGATGCTCATAACAGGATACGGCAGCTTTTCGTTCAGATACCCTGCCAGACCGTCCTGAAACGCGCATGCCGCAGCATAACCGCCCACCCCCCGGTCACCGACAAACGATTGGGCGGATGAAAAGAAAACCAGGAAATCGAGCGATTCCTCCCGCAATGCCTGATACAGATTCAGGCTGCCTTGGATTTTCGGCGCCATGGCGGCCAAAAAGGTCTCTTCATCCATGTCTTCCAACAGTTGCGGCGCTTCGATGACCGCTGCATGCACCGCACCGGTAATGGAACCGAAGTGCGATTTGGCGGTTCTCACGGCAGATTGCACCTGGTGAACGTCACCGGCGTCGGCCTGGAGATAGCGTACGTTTCCGCCGCTTTCATGAATCCGTACGATTTTTTCCTTAATTTCGTCATTGTGGGGACGCCGCCCGATCCAGATCAGATCGGCCGCCACCGTTCGGGCAAGGTACTCGCTCAGTTCGTATCCGATGCGGCCGGCACCGCCCAGGATCAGATAGACCCCATTTGTTTTAAAGGGAGATGGATTTTCGGGTATGAGACGGATCGGTTCGAGACGCCGGATATGGATGTTTCCATTGCGCACGGCCATCTCTTTCAATCCGTCGCCCTCACTGGCGGATCGGAACGCTTGATCAAGCAGTTCCCGATCGGGACCGCCGCTGTTGTCGGTTTCGATCTCATTCCGGCTGAAATCCGCACAACAAACCCTCAGCTGCAGATACTCGTTGGCAATGGTTCGCGCCAAACCGGCAATCGCTGCCGCTTCGGGATTGAGGATACCATTGCGACTCGGGTCATAGACATCGGTGGTGATGATACGAAGATCCAGGGAACGGGCTGACAGCCGCCCTCCACCGAGGGCTTTAACCAACCGAAACAGTGTCAACACCCCGGATGGTCGATCCCGCCCGTCGAAATCGGTCTCCTGAATCGGTTCCGTGAAAAACGGGCGATCGAGAAAAATATATAGGGTCTGAAGGTTTTCGATTTCCTCCAATGCCCCATTTACCCGGTCCTGAATCTTCCGCCTTCCATCCCCGGTGCCGAGCATGATATCGAACACCGGGTGGCCCGGATGCCACCGTTTTACGGCGTCTTCGATCCCGGTGGTTGCTGAAGTGGAAACAATCAATACACCGCCGGACGGTGTCGCGTCTTCCCCGAAGGGCGGCGGCGCTTGCGTGGGTTCAAAGCAGTGCCACACCGGTCTGTAAAAATAGGTCTTCGAATCACTCCCCACCGCCCTTAGAACCACATCATGGAATCTGACACACACCCTGCCGGACGCATCCGTTATGTCCACGGCAAACCGATTCCGCCCCAACGATTTTGCATGGGCATACCCCCGGGACGGCAGCGGTCGAATCGGCTCCACTGCCCCCAGCTCGAAGGGAATCGGCACGGATCCCTCCGGGAGATTCGAATCGGATGCGATGGCGGCAATTGTCTGCATGGCGCAATCCGCAAGACTCGGGTGCAACACATAACCGGCTAATTCGTGTTGAAACGGGGACGGCAGGCCGATACGGCTGAGTGCCGATTTCTCGCCCCACCACATTGTTTCGATTCCCCGAAAATAGGGACCGTACCTGAGCCCGGCGGAATCGAGGATTTCGTAAAATTCGGATCCCTCAAGCGTCCGACAGGCTTTTGATTGAACGGTCCCGATGGAGATTCGGTCCTCTCCGGCGATAGCGTCGATTTCGATCTCGCCCCTGGCGTGAATCATCCGCTCCCGGCCGATCTGCTGCGCGATTTCATAATTGAAGAGCGGCCCTTTTCCTCTTCGCACCAAAATTACGGCGTCGGCGCCGCCCGGCGGTACGGAAAACGGTCGCAGCCAAATCCCTCGAAGGAGTTTGAACCGCCTGCCCTTCAGTATATAAGACATGGCCTGATGGGCCATCTCCAGATACGCCACACCGGGTAGAACATGCCGGCCGTGTACATAATGATCCCGAATAATCGGATCATTCCGGGTGAATCGTTTGCGGAATGACAGGCCCAGATCCAGGCTGGACGCGGGATCCATTCGGTCGATCAGGGGCATCGCCGCTTCTGAACGGTCGACCGCCTTGCCGGGCGTGTCGACGACCCAGTATCTCTCTCTCTCAAAGGGGTAGGTCGGCAAAGAGATGCGGCGGGCGAAAGGTGCCGGCGTCAATTGCGTCCAGTCAAACTCGGCGCCCGATACCCACAACCGGGCCATCTTGAGAAGGTCCCGCTTCTCTGACAGAATCTTGAGGAACGCCTCCCCGGTGTCTCCCTCGAGTACAAGTGAAAACGGATTCTTCTCAGGTACGGCGCTCCCGTGAAAGCAGTTTTCAATGTCGGATTGCCCCTCAATGAATTGAGAAAGTCGGGTCTTCAATTCCGCCAGGTCGGACACCACCATTGCCAGACGCTCCTCCATGGCCTCCCGGCCCACCTGGAGGGTGTAGGCGATGCTCTCGATTCTCGATTCTCGATTTTCGATTCTCGACTTGCCCGCCGTCTTTCTGGCTGGTTCTTGATGCTCGATGAATTCGACCATTTTTGCTGCATAGGCCTTCAACCGGTCTTCATTCTTGGCCGACAGTACGATGAGTTGCGGCTCACCCCTCACACCTGACCCCTCACACCTGACCGTTGCGCTTTCAACTTTGACCTTTGAGCTTTGAGCTTTGAGCCCTATCCCTTCACCCCTTTCCCCTGAACCTTGAACGCTGAACGCTTCTTCCTGATATTCTTCGACGATGACATGGGCATTGGCGCCGCCGGCGCCGAAGGAACTGACGCCGGCCCTTCTGGGCAGTCTTGTTTCCGCTCTGTTTTCATCCATGACAACCGGCTGTGGCCAGTCGGCAAGGTGTTGCTGGACGTAGAACGGACTTTCATCGAGCTGGAGATGGGGATTGATCTTCTCTGAATTCAGGGAGGGGACCAGCTGTCGGTTCTTCATCTGCAACAGGACTTTGGTCAATCCGGCGATACCGGCTGCAGACTCCAGGTGGCCGATGTTGGACTTCACGGATCCCAATGAACAGTATCCGGTTCTTGAAGTGTACGTTCGAAATGCACGGGTCAATCCCGCCACCTCAATGGGATCTCCCAGCTCCGTCCCTGTGCCGTGGGCTTCAATACAGGTGACGGTTTCCGGATCGATGCCGGCTTTACGGATTGCCGATACGATGAGATCGCTTTGCGCATTGGGATTCGGCACGGTAAAGCCGCCGGTTTTTCCGCCCGCATTGATACCGGATCCTTTGATAATGCCGTATATCTGGTCGCCATGCGCCAGGGCGTCATCGAGCGGTCTTAAGAGAACCGCCCCAACCCCTTCTCCGTCTACAAACCCGTCCGCCCCCACCCCGAAGCTCTTGCTCTTGGCATCCCGGGACAACATTCCCAGCCGGCAAAGCCTCTGAAAGTGCATCGGGTGGAGAATCAGATTCACGCCTCCGGCAACGGCCATGCGGCAGTCACCCTTTCTGATACATTCACAAGCCAGATGGACGGCGGTCAGTGAAGAAGAACAGGCGGTGTCCACCGCAAGGCTGGGTCCCTGGAAATCAAACAGATAGGAAATCCGATTCGCGATGGACCAGTAGGCGGATTGCGCTTCCGGCAGAGATCCTTTTGCATAGGCTTCGCCGCTCAGCCATTCATAATTTCCGTTCATGACACCCACAAAGGTGCCGATGTCCCGACCGTCTCGTAACAGTCGCTGGATGGTGTATCCTGCATCTTCGATGACGGCCCAGGCGGCTTCCAGAAAAATTCGCTCCTGGGGGTCCATGGACCTGGCCTCCCGGGGAGATATCTTGAAGAAGTGAGGGTCGAATTTGTCTGCATCTTCGATAAACCCGCCCCATTTGCTGTAGATCCCCGCCTTTTTTTCGCTGCCTTCGGATTCGAAATACCGCCGCCAGTCCCAGCGCGTTTCCGGTATTTGTCGGATGCCGCTTTTTCCGTTCTTCAACTGCACCCAGAACGTCCTCAGATCTTCCGCAAGGGGGTACCGGCCGTATAGGCCGATGACGGCAATATCCTGATCGGACCATCTCTCCGATTGCCGGTTTCGCCTCTCGCCGGATATCATCCGTATCCGTTTTTCCGATGCCGACGCTTCCGGGTACGGCGGCAGGGATTCCGAGGTGACGGTTTTGGGTTCTTCGGAGTGAAACCCCGCGTCGGTATGAACCGGCCCTGCGGGTGTCTTAAATATTTCCTCGAGTCGACTTCCATGGAAGTCGAAAAGAAAATCGGAAAGTTTTTCCACCGTCATATTCTCAAACAGCAAGGTAGCAGGAAGCCTCCCGAAATCCTTCTCCAGCCGTTTCGTGATTTCAAGGGTCACCAAGGAATCGACACCGTATCGTTCAAAGGTCGTTCGGCTGTCGATCCGAGACTTATTGCTTTTCAACACCTCGGAAAGGACGGTTTTGAGATAATCCCGGGTTTTCTCTTTCAGAAGGTTCTCTGCCGGATCCGATTCCGCCGGATGGAATCGATCCAAAGCAGTCGATGAAACCGCCACCGGGATGGTCGTAACGAACGGTTCGGCATCTTCTTCCGATTCTTCCGAGGGTTCATCCTCAAGAAGAAATGGCTCGGTTTCCACACGGATGAGGCCGTCGCTTTCGCCGACGATGATGCCCTGCTTCCAGTCTTCCGGCGATTCCTCCGGAAGGCCCATCAGATGAACATTCCGAAACCCTGAGGTTTTAAGAACTTGCTGCCATTTGTCTACGGTTAATAGGGGAGAATACGGAACCCGAAGATTCGGTTCTTCATACCGCCACCAGCCGTCCGTCAGGCCGAAAGTCAGCGTATGGAAATCTTGTGCCTGAGTGATTTCATTTAATATCAGCAACCCGTTGGCCTTCAACAGTCGTTTTAATTGATTGACGGTGTTTTCGACGCTTCGGGTGGCGTGTACCACGTTGGTTCCGAAAACCAGATCGGCGCTGTCCGGATTTAGGCCCTGATCTTGGAGGGGCGCTTCGATGTTGAATGTAATAAACTCCACAAATGCGTATTCATCTCCGAGGGTTTGTCTTCCGTATTCCGTAAACCCGCGGGAAATATCGGTATAGAAATAGCGTAAGGGGCCCGGATGATCTTTGATCGCCTCCAGGACAAAGCGGCTGGTACCGCCGGTTCCCGCACCCACTTCGATGATCTGAAGGGGAGTGCCGGGAGTTGCAGCCTGCCTTTCACGAAGGTATTGCCTGAGGAGGACAGCCAACAATCGATTGGCGTATACGGTGACCGGTTCTTCCCTGTAGATACCCTCCACCAGGGATTTGGATCCTCCGGGAAACATCACTTCCATGTGACGCCGGGCTCCGGTTAAAACCTCCGGATATGCGTCGATACATACTTTTAACAGGCGAAAATGGGCGGTCATGTCCGGATATTGAGATACCAGCCGCAGATATTCCTCACCGAGCCTTTCTATTTCCTGATTGATCTCCGGTGGGTCCAGGGCTTCCAGTGTATGAAGGGCTGTTTTTCCGTTTCGAATCCATCCGGCCTGTGCGAGGATATTCAAAAGGGCTTCGAACAGGCGGTTGTATTCCGGAATAATGCCCAGACGGTTTCTCAGGATTTCTTTTTCAAGATGCTGCCCGCCATGATGAAATATCCCCATCTGCTGAAACACATTCAGCAGCAGATGCCGGCCGAATCGGTTCATTTCATGCCATGCACGCTTCCAGTGGCGCCTTTTCTTCTTTTCCAGCGGCGGCGATTGGACGCGGGATACAGCGGCATGGATGAGAGACGGAAGATTCTGCGGATAGAGTGTAAGACAATGGGTTCCATCGATCCCGGCGCTTTCCAGCAGATGGAATTCGGCCTTTAACGGCATAATTTGAGTGACGGGGTGGGCAAGGACTCTGCACAGGGCATCCGTCCCGTCATCCGGTTCAACACACCCGTATCCGGCCGAAGTCATCCGCCTGTTGTATTCATCGGCGGCCACGACGCCGACCCGGCCCCAGTATCCCCAGTTGATAATCTTTACGGGAAACTTGAGCCGCCGGCTCAGGTGATGGGCAAACGAATCCTTAAATGTGCAGGCAGCGGCATAATTTCCCTGGCCGGCATTAACGATCAGAGATTCCGATGAGGAGAAAAAGGCCAAAAAGTCAAGGGGCTCATTCTTGAGCACCGTGTAAAGAATAAGGCTTCCTCGGACTTTCGGATCCAGCGCTTCACGAAATGATTCTTCATCCATATTGTAAAGGGCCTTATCCTTCAGAACGATGGCCGAATGGAACACACCATCGATTCTTCCAAACCGTTTCTTAATCTTGGAAACAGCCTCCCGCATGCTCTCCATATCTCCGGCATCGGCTTGGGCATGGAAGACTTCACCGCCCAGCGTCTCTATCCGGGAAATAACACCCTGCTGTTCTGCATCTAGGGCGCTGCGGCCGATCCAGGCCACTCGGGCCTCCACAGTTTGGGCCAGATAACGACTCATAACCCGTCCAATTCCGCCGGCTCCCCCTAAAAATAGATAGACCCCCCTTTTCTTGAACGGCGGAGGATAAACGGGTGGAAGCTGAATCGGTTCGATAATTCGGACAAACCGATTCCCATCCCGAATGGATATCTCCGACAAGGCATCGGTTTGGAAAGGTTCCGCGATTACCGGCGATAGAAATTCCTGAACCTGTCTCCGGGTGGGTTGAGCCGGCAGTTCTTCCATGCAGATGTCGATGCATCGAATGGGCAAATCAGGATATTCCCTGGCGAGCACTTTGCTTAATCCGCATAAGCTGGATGACCACGGGCGGATCCGGTCCGTGGATCGAACCGGATGGACGGTATCGGTGAGCACTGTAATTTCCGGGAGCGGATGTAATAGTCCGTTTCGGATCATCGACTGAATGAGCCTGAAAAAAGAAAGCACCCCTATCTCCTGCTCCTCCTCGAGGGCTTCCAGACTATCGGGATCAGCCGGTTCATACCGGATTCCCCCTAAAAACCAGACGCTTTGGATGGCTTCACATTTCTCGACCCAACGATTCAATCCCTTGGCATCAGATGGGTTCACTTCCCAATGCCGCTCCGAGTACCGCCGGTTTCTTTTACCCAGCTTGATTTTTAAGACCCGGCCTTTGGGATGAAGAGACTCAAGGGCTTTGAGAAGGTCGGCACTATCCGGTCGATAGACGATCAGCGTTTTCCGCTCATCCGATACGGCAAGGGTCTGGGTCGGGCGCTCCGGTACGTCCGTGGCGTTGCCAGGCGGCAGAGACAGCGGTTTCGGCGTCCAACGGGGTAAATAGAAGAACGCTTCAAGCGGATCGGGTAACTCCCGCAGGGCAATGTCATGGAACTTCACACAAACCCTTCCGATTTCATCGGTCACCGCCACGTGATAACGCCGGGGGCCTGCTGCTTTCACATAGGCATAGCAGGTCGCCGGAAGCGGTTGATAAATCTCAATTTGTTCCAGGGAAAAGGGAACATAAGGCCTATGAGTCTGGGATTGCACCATGCCCCTCAAGCCGGCTATGATCTGGAGTGCGGCATCCAGAATCGCGGGATGGAAGGTAAAGGTTTTCAATTCCGGTTCAAAAACGTCCGGAAGACGGATCAGGCTCAATGCTTCATCGGTGTTCATCCAGGCCTGATGGATTCCCTGGTAATAAAACCCGTAATTGAGTCCGTTCTGCCGGAACTGATGGTATAGGCTGTTACCGTCCGCCTCATGGGGGCATCTGGCCTTGATCTCATCAATGGAGATTCTCTCTTCGGGCCCATCGTTTTCTGCCGGATGGAGTTCTCCGTCGGCATGGACGATCGTCTCCCGCCCGTTTTCACTGCACACCTCCCAGTTCAGATGCCGGTCGTCTTTTCGGATTCGGACCTGAATCTCTTTTCTTTCGGCGGTGATGGTCAGCGGTTTTCGCCATCGGATTCGACTCATCGTAAATCGAACATCCTTCTCCACCGTAACCCCGGCGGCATGGGCTAGTTCCAGATACCCGGTTCCGGGAAA
>CAYSUA010000128.1:0-11987 GCA_964433795.1 uncultured Desulfobacteraceae bacterium
TGGTGATTCTGGGTCCGGTGCTGGGTGTTTCCGTGGTGAGGCTTTTTATCGCGGCGATTATCCCGGGGCTCATTCTGTCATCACTTTTCATCGGCTATACGCTTATCAGGTGCTATATCAACCATGATCTGGGGCCGCGCTTGCCGGAGGATCAGCGCCCCACGTCCTACTTCCAGGTCTTAAAGGAATTTGTCTCAGGAATCGTTCCATTGGCGATGATCATTTTCGCTTCCCTGGGCAGCATCATTGCCGGGCTGGCAACCCCCACGGAAGGGGCGGCTATGGCCGCCACCGGTTCTATCCTGCTGACCGCCTGCTACGGGCGGCTGAACATAGAGAACCTGAAAATCACAGGCCTCAAGACGCTGCAAACCACCAGCATGATCTGCTTTCTGGCAGTGGCCTCCAACATCTATGGGGCCGTCTTCGCGCGATTGGGTACGGCGGGCGTGATCACCGACACCCTGCTCTCGCTGGCGGTTCCCCCTATGGCCCTGGTTGTTATTCTGATGGTGGTGATCTTCATTTTGGGGTGGCCGCTGGAATGGCCGGCCATCGTTTTGATCTTCGTTCCCATTTTCTACCCCGTAGTGGAAAAAATGGGATTCAACCTGGTATGGTTCGCCACGCTGGTGGCGGTGAATTTGCAGACCGCCTTCCTCTCCCCGCCGGTGGCCATGGCCGCCTATTATCTCAAAGGGGTCGCCCCCGACTGGGATCTGAGAAAGATCTATAGTGGAATGATGCAGTTTATGGTCCTGCAGTGTATCGGTCTTGCGATTGTCATGTTTTTTCCCCAAGTCGCCCTGTGGTTACCCGATTTGTTTTTTGCGAAATAAGGCAGAGATAATTTCGTCTTTTAAGAGAAACCACCCCTCGGGGTGGTTTCGCGCTTTTGAAGGTAGAACCGAAATGATTTACGAGCGAGGCCGGGAAACATGTCCGATGCGAGTCAGATAATCTTTGCAGTAGGGGTTTTGGCGGTCTTTTTTTTCCTAACCAAAAAGGTCTATGCCTATCGGATCAATCGAGCCTCTATCGCAGTAATTGAAGACCTTAAACAGCAGGACGCCCTTGATTCATCGACAGCGGTTGAACTTCCCTATGCCAAGGCGAATCTGATAAAAACCGTGTTGCAGATGAAAATGAAGGATTTTCGGCCCAAAGCGATTGAACACCTGATGGTTCACAACATTGTGGGCATGACCGGAAACGGCCATTATTATCTGAAAAAAGGACGCGATTTCAAATGGACCCCGGAGTTGAGCATTTAAAGGCGCTGGAAGGGATCAAAATTCTGGACCTGTCACGTGTTTTGGCCGGTCCGTTTTGCACCATGCTGCTGGCCGATATGGGGGCCGAGGTGATTAAGCTGGAGGTTCCGGGGAAGGAGATAACGATGCGATTCGAGTTTTTAGCGCGCACCCCGCAGGATAGCTACGATGACAATTTGGAAATGCTATTGCGGCAGGTAGCCTTGGGTAAATTGGTCGATCCCAGGGATGTCGCCTGTGCGGCGCTGTTTTTGGCTTCGGATGAATCCAAGTTTATCACCGGCGTTACGATACCGGTTGATGGGGGGTATGTGGCCTAATCGGATATAACTATCCGTAATAAAAAAAGAAACGGATTTTACAATGAAAATCTTGAAAAGAATCAATCGATTTTATCACGTCAGACCGGAAGGATACCCACAGATTAGAGTGTATCACAGAAAGGGCTCCGGAAAGAGGATGCCGAGGTATCTTTTGAAGTGTGGATGTTGCGACGAAAAATTGGAAATCTACTATGACGCCGAAGGGCTTGAGATCAATGGCGTGAATGGTTCGATGGAAGACTGGCGTGAAATATTTCTTCCGCTTTTAAAGATTGAAAAGAAAAACACTAAGTTTATTACAAAGAAATGACGCATGTTGGATCGTAAAGGAGGTTATGTAATGGGGGACATCAACTATTAATCTTAGCAGCGGGGAGCGGCTCCCGGGAGAGCAAATTATCGATTTTACCAAAATTTGTATTTCCGATAATTTCTGATCTACGATTTTGGCTCAATCCTAATTATTCAAGATGCGACTCCAATTTACTTAATCATTTCGTAACCGTTCAAGGGTTTAGAGTTTTGCCCGCCTTTGGCGCCGCCAAAGGTGGGTAAACCTGTGAACGCCTAAATCATCTCTTGCATATGGGGCATTCCTGGCTACAGTTCGGGCACAGCAAGTGGGGGTGACGGCAAAAATGAACGCTGAAGGTGCTGACGCCACAACTCTGGCATACTTGAGGATCCAGGAATTTGTTGGCCGGATTGTAGGTCATGGAAAGACGATGCTGTTTTCTGCCGACAGATACCCGGTACAGAATTTTAACGGCCGGGGTATGGATTAGCATAGCGCCGCAAAGTTTTATGTTGACTCGTATGCTGTATTTTTTAAAAAGATCGTCGGTTTTTCGGGCCAGTTCATCCGGAAGCAAGCCTATTTTTTCTTGGCGTTCCTGAATTAGTTGAGCGGAAAGTCCCGGTCTTTCAAGGCTTGCTTTCATTTCATGTTCCAGGGCGGAATAATATTCTTCCAGACTGGCCACATCGCGGCGAAGTCTTCGGTTCATGCTGTCCTGAAACGGTGCGATTTCTTCTGCCAGATCCGTCTTTATATGGCATTCGACCCATTCTATTATTTTTTTAATCTTCTCATCCCGCCAGCCAACCGGTTTTTCTTTTGATTGAAACTCGCTGACGGCCAGTCCTATATTCTGCTCCATGTCCGTAATCCGGGCACCGGTTTCAAGATTAAATATCAGTTTGACGAGGCCTTCCTTTTGTTCATCGCTCTGGGCCAGATACTTACAGGTCAGCAGCAGATATTCGGCCCGCACTTCTGCAAAACTTTCAACTTTACCCACAGCTCCGTGAAAGGCAAACTGATTCCGGATCAGGTTATCAAATCCCTGGCTTTTAAGATAATCAAAGTGCAGATGGCATGCGACCAGTGGCGGCGATTCACAGGCCTCATTTACCGTTTTCTCCAGCAAAGGTGAACCGTAATTGACCGAACAGATTGATTCCGAAGACGGATCTGTATCGATCTGAATGAATTCCGGCGTTTGGAGTCGTTTAGATAGATGATCGGGTAGAAGTACGTTAAAACCGTTGGCAGTTTTTTCAACTATTCCGCCGCGATTTTCTAGAAAACGGCAGACAAAACCCTCCGGTGATTGATCCGAATCAAAGCTCATAGTCTTCTCCAAACAGTTTCTCGTCCAGAGCCTTGGTCTTTTCATAGCCGGCTTTGTTGCGCTTCAAGCGGGTGGCCAGTTGATCGAACCCTTTTTTCCTTTCTGCGTCGGAAACCGATTGGATCCAGATATCATAGACCATCTCGGAAAACTCCATCTCGCCCCGGATACGACCCAAGATCATGTCGATTTCGCCGATGACCAATTCAAACATGTTGATCTTTTTATCAAGCACTTCGAGAATATAGTCCTCGGCACTGCCCGTGGCGCACAGATTGTAAATCGTAACTTCCTGCTTTTGTCCGATCCGGTGGATGCGGCCGATGCGCTGCTCGATCTTCATTGGATTCCACGGGAGATCATAGTTGACCATCTGGTGGCAGAACTGGAGATTGCGACCTTCGCCACCGATCTCCGTGGTCAGCAAAATGTTCGTTTCCTCCTTGAATCTTTTTATTTGCTCATTCTTGCTGCGATTGTTGAGGCGACCGTGAAACATGGCATGGGGAATTTTATTCCATGACAAAAAAGTCGACAGATGATCCAGTGTAGCCAGGTATTTGACAAAGATGATTTTTTTCTCCGAATCCGATCTGATCAGCTTCAGCAGCATCCTGCTTTTGCGAGTATCATCCATGGAACGGCACAGGTTGTTTATGGCTTGAATCTCCTTTTGGTGGTGCCGTAATAGGTCTTTTGTGCCAAGCATGCGCGACAGGGTCATGTTCACCGCATCCGGGGATGATCCGGCTTCAGCCAGCAGGTTTTTAAGCAACAGCTTGCGACCGGTTCCATCCGTGGCATTGATGTCTTGGACCAGTCCGGTAATTCGTTCGTAAAGTTCTTTTTCACTCCCGCTTGGATCAACCCGTATGGTATGGGCGAAACGCGGCGGCAGCCCGATTTTAGCCAGTGCGCGAGTGTTGCGGATCATAACCTCTCCCAGAAGGGCTTTGAGCTGGTTGCGATTCTGGGGATCGGTAGGATCACCCCGGGTCATGAATTCCTTGCGAAATTCAGAAGCCGTTTTTAACTGGCCCGGTTTCAGCAAGGTGATTAGATTATAAAGCTCCATCAGATTGTTCTCCACCGGTGTGGCCGTAAGCAGCAACAAAAACCGTTTCTTCAAGGCATTGACCAGCTTCCAGTTGAGAGTACTCCGATTTTTCAGGTGATGGGCCTCATCAACGATAACCATGTCATATTCCCGTGCGGAGACCAGCGCAAAGTTTTTCTTTGATTTTGCAAGGTTGATAGAAGCCAGAGCAAAAGGTTCCTGCCAGAAGCGATCTCCTTTTGCGCGGTAATCCGAATCATCTGAAGATGGAAAATCGAGTCCGAATTTTTCCCGTAACTCCTCCTTCCATTGGTTCACCAGAGAGGTGGGTGTTAAAATCAGGGCACTTTTCACCATTCCCCGTCGAATATACTCCTTAAGTACGATGGATGCTTCGATGGTTTTTCCAAGTCCCACTTCGTCCGACAGCAGGGTGCGCCCGCGAAAACGTTTTAATACCTTGCGGGCTGTTTCCTCCTGGTACCATAGCGAGCGAACACCTTGTAAGTTTGCCAGACAGATGAGGTTTTCAAAAGATTCCTTGAATCGGATTTGATAACCTTCAAGAGCGAGGTTATAATTTTCATGAGACGTGAAATGCCCCCGGGACAAAGGCTGCGTGAAAGAGGCGGCCTCCACTTCAATGGAAATCGGTATTTGTGGAAGCGGTGCCTTGTTGCCCGGTTTTTTAAAAGGTTCGCTTTTGGGCGACGGCTTTGCGGATTCGACGGTTTTCTCAAGTGGAGGCTTCAGGATCGCGGCCGCGCGGGGGAGTGTCGGCTTTTGGAAAATCTCAAGCTGTCCCCGGCAGTACTGTTGAATTTTTGCCGTTTTGGATCGTATCGTGCGTTTATTGCGAATCGTTATTTCGGGGAGAATACCCAGTAACTGCTCGGCAACTTCCAACGCCAGTTCATATTGTTGGTCCCTTGCCAAAAGATCGCATAAAATAAGAAGCCGATCATCTTCGATCTGTCCGTTGTTGTAAAGCCTTAAGAGACCTTTGCGCATAAGGTCCTGCCGGTCCAGTTCAAAGCCCAGGTCCACCATGGCCTCAAGCATATCCGGGCTTTTCGGATCATACCGCAAGGCTTTCATTAAAAGCGTCAATGCTTTTTCATGATCCATCCGGTCCCAATACCAGAGGGACTCATGAAAAAAATAATCGGCCCTTTCCTTTTGGATGTTAGCCGCCAGTTTGTTTCGCCGCTTATTGAGCCTGGCCTTCCGATTGGTTTGTCGCTTTTTTGATTTTACCTTTGCCATAACAATAGTTGCATACAGGAGCAGGAAAAGCTGCTATTATTGTTATTCGGCCGCCCTTTTTATATCAACCCATTTGTCAGGCAGCGACCACTACGCGGCCTCATATATACGCTAGCGAATATTATTCAGGTCATTGCAAAATATTGTAACGCAATAAAATACTTTATTATAGGCAGTTACAGAAACAGATTATACCGAACCCTTAACTGGTATGGCTTAGGTTTATCCAAGAATTCATTAAATCAAGATAAGCTCGTAACATCCTTTTTTCTTTAGTGATATTAACCCGCAATATCCAGTTACACTTTTTTGCACAGCGTTACAATATTCGATAGCGTATACTCATATCACAATTGTATCCAAATTGTAAAATATTTGAGATATTATTCTCCTCATGTTATGTTTCGCAATAATGTCCTGTGAAATAATCCTATACAAAATCGCGCTATATACACAGCTGGAGGCGTGATAAAAAAGGTAACTATAGATATGAAAAAATCCAAAATAGCCCTGAAACCTTACCTGGATACAATTGCGGGGTATTGTGGCACCCTTTCGAATAAAGAGTTAACAGATGTGGTTATCGGCCTCGCAAAGGATGTTCAGACATCTGACAGGGTTAAATTTTTGGAAAAAATTGAATCATGCCTTCCGGGTCGAAAACCGGCAGCGGTGCCTGACACAGATCCGGTTGAGCAGATCCTTGACGATATTGAAGCGCTTAAGGAAAACATTGAGGAAAGAATCGAGTCCGTCGAAGACGGGAGTTACTGGGATGACCCTGATGACTGGGAAGGCGATGGATATTATGATGACGATCCGGATTATGTCAGCCAGGATCAGCTAAACGAACTGGATTCGTTCTTTGATGATGCCGAAAACCTGTTTATGGATGACCGGCTTGAAAATGCACGCAAAGTGTATCAAGCCTTGTTCAAATTGATCAGTTACATCGAGGAAAGGGCATACGTTTCACTCGGGCATGAAATCGATATCAGGGAAGCCAGGGCCAGATACTGCCGCTGTGTCTATGAAACCACAGATGCAGACAAAAGACGGGATGAATTTGCTGTGGCCATGGAAATCGACGTGTCTGTTTCTTATGATGAAAATGAATATGATGAAAACTATCCCCTGCTTCAGGATGTGGTTGATGCCAGGCCCGGTGAGATGGACGATATGAAATCGTCAATCGTCTTGAAGGGATTAAGGGTGTATCAAAGCTGGCGAAAAAGTGGAAAAACAACCAACCCCAGGGCTACTTGTTCTGGCTTGACATCCTGAAACAGGAAAATGACCCAAAAGGCATTATTGAGGTTGGCACAGAAGGCCTTAAAGCATTAAAAGAAGGTAGGTTCAGGGAGCGGGTTGCGAAATTTGTAATAGATGCGGCAGAAAAACTGAATGATACCAAGATGTTGCTTATGGGAAGGCGGGAAAGATTTTTTTCCCATACGAGTGATAAGAACCTGCTCGACCTTGTGGATGAAGCCATAAGGCAGAATGTAAAGGCCCGCGAACTGGGTGCGGTTATAAATCATTTCAAGCCCCTCAAGTCAATGGATGACGATCAAAAAGCCCTATATATGAAGACCCTTTTGATGGCAGGCCAACTGGGTACAGCATTTGCCATGGCCAAAAAAGAAAAAAGTGTAGGCTGGTCATACCATAGCAATGCAGGGGTTGTTTTCGGGTCCGTTTTATCGGTTCTTGCCGGTTATTCTGAAAAGGCAGGCACCATCAAGACCCTCCTTGAAGGCTATGCAAACCAAAGATCGGTCTATTCCGAAAGATTTTCAGTCGACGCCGAAATGGGCACCTCTTTTTACGAAGAAATCATAAGCGGATTAAAGCAAAAAAAGTTTACAAAAGCTAAAAGAACCGAATATCTTGCATGGGCTGAAAAAATCGGAAAAAGTCGGATTGAACATATTGTTTCCAACAAACACCGGCGCGCCTATGAAAGGGCTGCACAGGTGCTGGGCTCTCTTGCCGAGGCCTATGCGGCCATGGGTCAAAAAAGCAAAGCTTTAAAAATACTGCATAAATACTATAATGAAAAATATAACAGGTTCAGCGCCTTCCGCAGGGAGGTAAACGCCGTTGTAAAAGCTTCGGATCTATTGAGAAACTCCGGCTTTTTGAAATAAATATGAATACTGATAAAGCGTAAACTGATTAACTTTTATAGCCTCGCCTGATGACCGGAAAAATTTGTGGAGCGGATAGAAAAGATTTAGCGTATGGTAACGTTGAAAATGACGGTAAAGGGGTTTTTCAAGTCGTTGACTGCATTGTCTGCGAAAAACAATTTACCGAGGTGTTTTCTTTTCGTAGAGTGATTCTTACTGACTATCCGGGAGAAGACTTTAGGATTGATTTTAACGACTGAATCTCGGTTGCTGGAAGGGCGATAATGTACCCAGAAATCCAACCATCGGTGGCCCAAACTCAATGAGAGCACGGTTTCACGCGTCTTGATTTGTTTGCGCTCAAGGCGCAACTATTTCAACGGGACTAAAAGTAAGTTTCAGTGGCAGCATAAAAACGATTGGAGATAAAGTTAATATAGCCAACTATGTCCCGAAAGTTTTTCAAAGTTCCCCTTTTTAGGAGTAATAAAAATGCCAACAGATTTAAATATGCCCGATAAGATGGACCTTCGGTCTATGGATGTGAGTGAAAAGAACCGTTCAAAACTCAAAAACCTATTTCCGGGAGTATTCGTTGAGACCCGTAATGAAAAGGGCGAATTTGCGGAAAGCATCGATTTTGAAAAACTAAAGGCCGAGTTGGGAACTTTCAGCGATGGTTTTGAAAAGCGCCGCGAACGCTATGGCATGGATTGGCCCGGCAAGAAGGATTGCATGAAACTCATTCAGCAGCCTTCTGTAGCCACACTTAAACCCGCCAGGGAGGAGTCGGTCAATTTCGATGATTCAGAGAATCTTTTTATCGAAGGAGATAACCTGGAGGTGATCAAGCTTCTGCAGAAATCCTATTACGGCACGATCAAGATGATCTACATCGATCCGCCGTATAACACCGGCAAGGAATTTATTTACCCGGATAAATATTCCGAAACTCTGGAAACCTACCTTGCTTATGCTGGGCTCGTTGACAATGAAGGGAAAAAATTTTCCACGAACACGCCGAACGAGGGCCGTTTCCATACAAGATGGCTCAATATGATGTATCCGAGGTTTTATCTGGCTCGAAACCTATTACGGGAAGACGGGGTGATATTCATTTCCATCGATGACAATGAGGTGAGCAACCTGCGAAAATTATGCGACGAAATTTTTGGGGAGGAAAATTTTGTTGCAAACGTGGTTTGGCAGAAAAAATATGCTGTTTCGAATGACGACCCCGGCATCGCTCCTATGCATGACCACATTCTTATATACCAAAAATCCGATTCCTTTCAAAGAATCTTGCTTCCGAGGACGGAAAAACAACTTAAACGATATAGAAATCCGGACAATGATCCTCGCGGTGACTGGAGTTCCGATAACTATGTTAGCAACAAGTCACGCTATGAACGCCCAACTTTGTGGTACCCAATAACCCATCCCAAAACTGGAGAAGATGTATGGCCTGATGAAAATGCTGTATGGAGGTATTCGCCAGAAAAACATACACAAATGGTTGAGGAAAACAGGCTTTATTGGGGACCAAACTTTTCTTATCATAAGCCTCGGCTGAAACGCTTTTTATCTGAGATTCAGGATGGAGTTGTTCCCTCTACTTGGTGGCCCTTTGCTGAAGTCGGTCATAATGATGAAGGGCAAAAAGAAACGGGAGAGTTACTTGGGAAAAAGATATTCACCACTCCAAAGCCTGTAAGGCTCATTAAAATGATGTTTGCAGTTTCAGTTTCTTCTAACGATCTTGTTTTAGATTTTTTCTCGGGATCTGCGGCTACTGCTCAAGCCGCACTCGATTTAAATAAGGAAGATGGTGGAAACCGCGGATACATCATGGTGCAGTTGCCCGAGCCATGTGATGAAAAATCTGATGCGTTCAAAGCAGGTTACAAAAATATCGCCGATATCGGCAAAGAGCGTATTCGTCGTGTCATAGAAAAAATTGAAGAAGAACAGGCCGCCAAATCCAAAGAAGCCAAAGGAAAGTTGCCCGGCATGGCCGAAGACCTTCCCGATCTCGACCTTGGTTTCAAGGTTTTCAAACTTGATAAATCCAACTATAAGGTATGGGATGGTTCCGATGTAAATTCACCAGAAGAAAAATTGGCCGAACAGCTAGAAATGTTCGTGGACCACATCGATCCCGAGGCATCGCAAGAGGACATCCTCTATGAATTGCTTTTAAAAGCTGGCTTCATGCTCACGGAAAAAATCGAAAAAATTGAGCTGGCCGGTAAAAGCGTCTTTTCAGTTGCCGAGGGAACGCTGCTGGTTTGCCTGGAAGATGAAATCACCCGCGAATTGATCGATGCGATAGCCGGAGTCGGGCCCACACAGTTTATCTGTCTGGACCGTGGTTTTAAAGGCAACGACCAGCTCAAAGCCAACGCCGTGCAGACCTTTGCCGCCCGCAACCAGGGAAAGGACAGCGCTGAACAGATCGTTTTCCGGACAGTGTAAAGGGAGATACAGATGGGAAAAGATCTCACCGATTCCACAATTGAGCGCCAGAATATCCTTAACAACCCTTATGCGGTACATGAGATCCAAAAAGCGGTGGATATTCGCTCTATCCGCTTTGAAGACCGCATGTGGCTAACCAAAGAGCAAGTTTCGTCCTTTTTCGAGGTCACGCCGCGTACCATTGATAATTACCTCAGCAAATTCGAGCAGGAGCTGCGGCAAAACGGCTACGAGGTGGCTAAGGGTAAGCGCCTGAAAGAGTTAAAAAAAGAAATTGTTGAACAGTTTGGTGACGAAATGGATTTCGTTACCAAAACAACGGTTCTGGGCATATTCGATTTTAGGGCTTTTCTCAATATCGCCATGCTTATCACGGAAAGCGAACGTGCCCGCCTGCTTCGCCAGGCGATTCTGGACGTTGTCATCGATACGATCAATCAACGGACCGGCGGCGGAACCAAATACATCAACCAGCGTGATGAAGATTTTCTCATGGCCTGGTTTCAGGGGGAAAATTACCGTGTCCGGTTCACGGATGCCCTCAGGGACTGCGTGGATATGGGTAACTTCAAATATCCCCTGTATACAGACAAAATCTATGTCAGCATTTTCAAGGAAAAGGCACAAGAATACCGGAAAATATTAAAACTTCACCAAAAAGAAAAAGTCCGTGACACCTTTTATGCCGAGATTCTGGATCTGGTGGCCGCCTATGAGTATGGTTTTGGGGGAAGGCTTCGAGACGCATGTCAACAGAAGGGGCGCAAACTGACTTCTTGGGATGTTGATGCCCTGTTTGGTGAATTCGAGCAGCAGCCTCACTGGAAACCCCTGCTTGAAAGCGCGCGTAATAAAATGGCCAGCCGAGACCTGGCCTTCAGGGACGCCCTGCATCTTCAGCTCAAGGAGTACATCACACCGTTGCATGCGGATGAATTTGAACGGTTTCTGGGCGAAAAGAGCAAAGAGCTTCAGGAACGCCTGGAGGAAGCCAAAGACGTGATGAAACGGTTGAAGGATCGATAGAAATGACGGTTATCTATCCCACTTTGGATCTGGCCGTAGCGGTACACCGCAAAACTGTTGAAGTCAGTGGCGGCGGAACGCTGGAGCACCTCAACCTGGGTCAGCTCGAAAGCGTTTTGGAACATATCAAAAACGATGATTACTACCCCACTTTCGAACATAAATTGACCCATCTTTTTTTCAGCGCCAACAAGTTTCACTGTTTTCAGGACGGCAACAAACGGATAGCGATTTCCTTGGGAGCACAGTTTTTGCTTTTAAATGGATATGTATTCGTTGCCGGTAGATTCATTCGTGAAATGGAAAATATCAGCTACCATGTTGCCACGGGTAGAATCAATAAGGATCTGCTCCATGAAATTGTATGTGCTGTTATTAACGATGCTATGGATGATGAATCGCTGAAATTGAAAATACTTAACGCCATATCAGAAGGCGAGATGTCATGAAACTGAAGTTTGATGCCAACCTTGACTACCAGTTGGAAGCCATTAAGTCTGTAACAGATCTTTTTGAGGGATTACCCCCAAAGCAGAGCCAGTTCGAGGTAAGCTTTGGCAGGGATGTCGGAACATTCGAATTTATGACCGAGTTGGGCATCGCCAATCAACTGAAGCTTGACCATGAGCAGCTTTTGAAAAATCTGCATGTGGTTCAGGAGCGCAACACAGTTTCAAAGTCACGTTTGTTGAGGGAGCCCGGAGACGATTATCAATTCCCCAACTTTTCCGTGGAAATGGAAACTGGAACCGGAAAAACATATATCTATCTGCGCAATATATTCGAACTCAATCGAA
>CAYSUA010000129.1:0-11980 GCA_964433795.1 uncultured Desulfobacteraceae bacterium
TGCTCCACCCACCATCCGATATTCATAGCCACCGATCCTTCCAGGTTGGCCGGAAAGGTGGGCAGGTTCGGTGCCACCTTGGGATCAACGGATGCTACGGCTTTCACGTGAGTCGGGCCATATGGGATCGTGTCCGACAGCACAGCCTGCTTCTCGGGTTTGCCTGCAAAATTGATGAATTCATAGGCGAGATCGATATTGGAGCTCCCCTTGACGATGACCCATGAATCGAGTGCATACAACTGCCCGTTCCAGACAATTTTAAAGTTGCGTCCTTCCTTGACCGCCGCACTGATGCGCCCGTTATAGGCTGAAGTCATCACCACGTCACCGGCAGCCAGCCATTGCGGAGGCTGGGCACCGGCTTCCCACCACTGCACGTGAGGCTTGATTTCGTCAAGCTTTTTGAATGCCCGGTCGATGCCGGCACTGGTGGAAAGCACTTTGTAGATGTCGGCCGCCGGCACGCCGTCGGCAAGTAAAGCGGTTTCAAGGGCTGGCTTGGCCGATTTTCGCAATCCGCGTTTACCCGGCCATTTTTTTACATTCCAGAAGTCCGCCCAGCTCTTGGGACCTTCACCTTTAATCTTGTCGGCATCGTAGGCGAGGATAAAGGCCCACACAATGGTCCCCACCCCGCATTCGCCCATGGCGGCCGCGGGGATGAAACTCTTTTTGCCGCCGACCCGATTCCAGTCGATAATTTCCAGCAGGCCCTCCTCACAAGCATTAATGAGTTCCGGGGCTTCAACCTGAACCACATCCCAGGTTACATTTTTCGCTTCAACCATGGCCTTAATTTTGGCCAACTCACCATTGTAGGATTCGTCTAATATCTTCTTGCCGGTCTTTTTGATGAATGGGTCGAAGAAAGCCTTTCGCTGTGCCTCCTGATACGATCCCCCCCAACTGACAATCGTTAATTCACGGGCGTCGCTATCTGCCGGAACGCTGATTCCGGCCAAAAGAGCGACACCGACAATGATCACGACGAGAATAGACATACGCTTCATCGGATTTTCCTCCTTTGTAAGAGTGAATGATTGGGTTGTTTGATGGGTTGACAAGAATTCTCGCTATAGTTTGGCAATATATGGAAAATTGTTTTGCCTGTCAATAAGACTTCAATCGTCGGGAGACACGACAAAAAAGTTGACAGTCCGAGACTCTTTCAATAGGTTTAAATGGTTTAGCGATTCGGATTCAAAAACCTTATTACACATCTTTGGATAAAAAGCGACGGCAAGAATGAAAGACGAATCGGAAAATCCGAAAACACTGGTTCGCTTTAAGCATGTCGAGAAGAGCTTTGACGGTGAAACGCTTGTCATCAAGGATCTTAATCTTGACATTATTGAGGGGGAATTCCTTACCTTGCTGGGACCGTCCGGTTCAGGCAAAACAACCACGTTGATGATGCTGGCCGGGTTTGAAACACCGACACACGGAGAGATATTCATCGGAGATAAATCCATCGGAAACATCCCCCCCCATAAAAGAGGCATCGGGATTGTCTTTCAGGATTACGCCCTTTTCCCGCATATGACCGTGCGCGAAAATCTGTCATTTCCGCTCCAGGTCCGAAAGATTTCCATAGATGAAATCGATCGGAAAGTTTCCAAAGCACTGGATATGGTAGAATTGTCGGGTTTCGGGGCTCGCAAGCCGAGCCAGCTTTCCGGTGGTCAACAACAGCGTATCGCATTAGCTCGGGCGCTTGTCTTTGAGCCACAGCTGGTGCTCATGGATGAGCCGCTGGGTGCTTTGGATAAAAATCTGCGAGAGCAGATGGAGTATGAAATCAAGCACATTCATGAGAATTTAAATGTAACAATGGTCTATGTAACCCATGACCAGAGCGAAGCGATGATCATGTCCAACCGCATCGCTGTTTTTAATGACGGTGTCATTCAGCAGCTTTCAACACCGGATAATCTGTATGAAGAGCCTGGGAATGCGTTTGTGGCGCAATTTATCGGAGAGAACAACAAATTTTCGGGTAATGTAACCGCCATTAATGGAGACACGTGCACGGTTGAAATCGATGGCGGTGGGATCGTAAAAGCGCTTAAGGTACATATCAACACCGTGGGAGACCGGACCAGCCTTTCGCTTCGACCCGAGAGAGTCATCGTCAACCCGTCAAAAGGAAGTGTCGAAAATATCTTTGGCGGCGTCGTTCAGGAACTCATATACCTCGGCGATCATGTTCGCACCCGAGTGAGTGTCTGCGGCAATGATGATTTCATCGTGAAGGTTCCCAATTCACAGGGTCATCTAAGCATCGATAAGGGCCAGCAGATTCAAGTGGGATGGACGTTGGAAGACTGCCGTGCCCTGGATGCCTTTAATTAATATCCCCATCCCGACCCTGCCTGTTTTTATTCCGATTTGCATTCAAGATGATACCAAGACGGCAAGAAGGAGGCGACGCAGATGTACTTAATAGTACTTCGAGGAGCCGACGACGCAGCCAACGCAGGTAGCGCTTGAATGCGAACTGGAATTACCAATCTATTTTTGGTGCCATCTCATGTGAAAAGACTTGCGGTTCAATGCTGCAAAACTTTCCGTCGATCATCCCCTGTACGTATTCAACCGTTTTACTAACCGCAGCCTCAATGAATATACGCCCCTTTTCGGCATTGCCGTTAAGCGGTTCCTGATCTTCCTGGCCTTCCAGGGCTTCCTGTCGAACCCGCTCCGGAAAAAGGGCCAGCGCCATGGAGGTCTCGTACTCCAGTGCGTGCCCGGGCACACGCCCCGTACAGTGCTGTTCGGCGGTTTTTCGGCTGAGATTCCAGTAGGAATGGAAATGAACATTTACGCTTGGATCCGACGCACGAAAATAGAGTTGCCACTGACGAAGCACACCGTACACCGGGCCTTCATTTCCGCCGTGTCCGTTTAGAATCAGGATATTCTTGATGCCGTGCCGCACCAAGCTCTCAACAGAGTCAAACAGCACGGACAGCCACGATCCCGGTTTTGCAGACATGGTCCCCTTATGCTCCATGTGATGCTCGGAGATCCCGATGACCATGGGTATGGTTACGACCACCTTCGGGTAAAGCCGTTTGGCCGCTTCCACCGCCATATGGGTTGCCGCCGCCATATCGAACTCCATGGGAAGATGCTCCAGGTGCTGTTCATTGCTTCCAACGGGAACGATAGCTGCCTTGATTTTTCCTGCATCCATCGCTTCTCTGAATTCCCGCCGTGTCATCTTTGCCAGCAATACTTCGCGTTCAGCCATCTTTCCTCCTCCTTGGCCCTGTTATATATACAAGTCTTTAAACCTTACCAAATCACTTTTGAGGTGTCGCTCCTCGTGGCTTGCTTAAATATTACGATATTTTTTAGAAAGACATCAATCCTTATTAATTTTCAACAAAATATATTGACACATAATCAGTGTACACTTATTATGTGTTATTTGAACAGGAGGTGAACCATGCCGAACATAACCATTTCATTGGATAAAGATCTACTTAGATCCGGTAGGCGTTATGCCGAAAAGCACCAAACATCCATAAACGCCCTCATTCGCAAATTGTTAGAACAGACAGTAAAATCTGATTCGGATAGTTGGCTTGAGGAATGCTTTAACCTCATGGATCGTACCGATGCGAATTCCAAGGGTCGAACATGGAGCCGTGAGGAGCTTTACAATGGCTAAAGTCTTTATCGATACCAATATTCTGGTTTATAGTCTGGATAAGTTTGATACGGAAAAGCAAGAGAAATGTAGAAAGCTATTGCGTTCATTCACCGGCGATCTCCGCGGTGTGATATCGACCCAGGTCATGCAAGAGTTCTATGTAGCGGCAACAAAAAAACTCGGTGCAGATGCATTAACTGTAAAGGATATCCTTCATTCTTTCGAGAGATTTGAAACGATTATCATCACCCCCGAAATTATTAAAGACGCAATCGATTGTAGCATTATCAACAAGTTGTCGTTTTGGGATGCGCTCATTGTTGCCGCAGCGGAAAGCGCAGGTTGCGAAAATCTTTGGACAGAGGATTTAAACGACGGCCAGGTGATTCGAGGCGTTCGCGTCGTGAATCCTTTAACAAATTAAGGTTAAATCAAAAGTGGCAGGACAAACTTATTGCTGTTTTTCTTTCCGGCTATAATAGATGGTGAAATGGGGGTCAGATGTACAGTATAAAGACGGTGTTCCTACTTTTAATATTCTTTGCTATCATTTTGGGTGCATGTTCTGCACGAACGTACCGTATTACGTCGTATTACGTATTACAAGTGCCGAGCCTGCGGACCCTGCGATGCTGACCGGGGAAGGCTACGACGTGCGGGACGCTTCGGACGGACCCATCATATTGAGATATCTACAAATTACCTCAAATTTTCAGATAAAACAAATAGACTTCGATGATATGTGTGGTACAATGTGTATAACAAACTTAAGGAGAAAAGATACAATGAAAGAAAACTTGATCAGATGTGACCCTGAAATTCTCAATGGAAAGCCTGTTGTAAAAGGCACCCGGATTTCAGTCGCGTTAATACTCCAGTGTCTTGCTTCTGGTATGACAAAAGAAGAGATTCTTGAGGGTTATCCAACATTGACTCAGGAAGGATTTGAGGCAGCCCTTGATTTTGCGGCAAGGCAATTTCAGGGTGAAGAAATCAGGATTTTAGGGGCGACAGCGTAGTGCATTTCCTTGCAGACGAAAATATTCATGTAGACATTATCAATAGACTACGCCAAAGCAATTACGAAGTGCTCTCTGTGCGAAATGTTGGCCTGGCAGGACAAAGCGACAGAGATATCTTGTCTTATTCAGAAGAGCACAACCTGATCTTGATATCCGGAAACAAAGATTTCGGAGGCCTGATTGAATTTGGGACCTTATGGGGACGAGGAAAGGTTATTCTGCTCCGATATCATATTATCAATATAGAACGAATAACAGCAGACATCATTGAAACCATAAAACACGAATCCAAAATCCTCGGATCAGCAGGATCAGTAACGATTGCCCTCTCTGAAGGCGGATATCGCATTCATAGACCCGCTATTTAACATTAATCAGCCTTTCTAATTGTTCGGATTCTTCAATGTTATGGATTACAGGTGTTCCCCTGAACGCCAATGCTGAGGTCACAATTAAAATATCATCTTAGAGAAAAACAATGAATCCCGACAATTGGTAAAATGGTAATTATTCCGCTGCTGCGAATTTTATGATGCCGCTGACGTCCATTTCATTCTGATGTATCCCAAGACTTTCCGCATCTATCCCCAGTGAAAGTCCGAGGAGTTGCGTGTAAAGAATAGAGGGTAGGCGACTATTTCCATTCCGTTTGCTGAGAAAAGTGTTTTGAACGCGATCAAACTGAAGTTGACAAAACGGGCAGGAAACACACAAATAATCGGCGTCCGATACCGTGGCATCCGATATTTTTCTCTGGGTCAAATCCATAGACAGTTCATCATTGGTACCCCATACGGGAGAGCCGCAGCATTCAAGCTGCGCCGGCCAGTCGATGCTCTCGGCGCCTGAAATTTCAACGAGTTGATCGAATATGGACGTTGCACCGGGATCGGTTTTCCGCACCATTTTCTCAGGACGAATGAGGTGACACCCATAGTGGGTGGCAATCTTAAGCCCGCTATAGGGCTTTGCCACCTGTTCTTTGATATGCGTCATGCCGATATCTTCATAAAAAATCTCGAGAAGATGCTTGACCTCGACTTCACCGTTGTATCTCAACCCTTCTTTTTCAAGCTTTGCATTGATCTCTTTTCGAAAGGCAGCGTCTTCTTTCATTAGATGATTGATATGCTTCACGCTGCCGTAGCAGCAGTTGCATAGGCTGGTGATATTTAGATTTCTTCTTTCGGCCAGTGATAAATTTCTGGCGGATAACAATGCATGGGCCTTAAAGTTGACATTTTTTAAAGGATATCCGCAGCAGTTGAATTCTTTGATTTCAACCAGATCCACCCCGAGTTTCCCTAAAACCGCATCCGTCGACAATTCGTATTGGTTAAGGGACGCCTTTGTAACGCAACACCGTAATAATGCAAATTCCATGGTCATTTCCAGTTTAGGGTTCTTGGATTCCTGTAAGATATCATCTCTCACATTTGCTATATATTGAAATTTAATATTGTTTTTGAACCGCAGAATGCTGAACAGAGTTTAACGAATGTCGAATTTCGAAGTTTTCTTCACTTCTGCGGTTCTAAATTCCTTGTTCGATATTCGATATTCATAAATTTCAAATATTCTTGGATCGGTTTCGATGTTCAGTACTAAGCGCTTAAAGCCCTTTCCTTTGCATTTTCCATTGCCAGGTTCTTGAGTTCATAAAACACATCTGTAATCTGCACACCTTGAGGACAATTGTCCTGACACGCATAACACCCCAGGCAACTCCACAACATATTCGAATCAAATATAATATCGCCAATCCCGAGATTGGCGGCACGGATCATCTGATGCGGTAGCATCCCCAGTTCTTCAAGAGGATTATCAAAATTTCTGACCACGGGGCAGGAAGCTGTGCAGGTGGTGCAGGCAAAGCAATAATTTGACGTATCACCGGGAATGGCTGCGGCCAGGCGGGTTTTGAATCCTTGCTCCATGGATGCATCGCTGATGGTATCGTTGATATCGATGAGTTTACTCTCGTCAACAACCGCCTGTCTCGCCTTCTTGACGGATCGTTGATAACTTTCTGTTTCGATACGATCACGATTCAAACCCCGGTGATATGAAAGGGTTGAAAGTACGGTCGGCTCCGGATATTCTTTTCCAAGCAACGCCTCCCTTGTATTAAACCAGAGATCCTGAAGGTTGATGCCCGAGGGACAGACCGTGGTGCAGCGGTAGCAATTGGTACACAAAAAGAGCCCCTCATTGATGCGCATGAGTTCTTGCCTGCTCAGTTGACTTTCTTTTGCAATCGCCTTCAACTCCTTTATTTTAAAGGACGGTAAAATATTCGAATTTAAAACTTCTTCAAAACTCACTGCTACCGAACAATTTAAACTGCATGTCCCGCAACGCGTGCAGGCGTCCAACTCCATGACCTGCCGGGTGGTGATGTTGGAAGGATCGGACTTTTCCCGATCCATAACAGCGTTTGAAAGAATGCTTAGGGGAGTGGAGATGATGTGGAACAGTTTGCTGAACGGCAGAAAGGCGAGGCCCGCAAAGCATGCCAGAAAATGTATATACCATAAGAAATCGGGAAAATTTATTTTGTCCAGTGTCAATGCGATGGGGCTTACGACCTTGGCCGTCAAAAACCCGCCAAAGGCCCATTGGGGAGAAGAGTGGCAGGTGGCACAACTTTCTTCGTGGATTTCAAGCCCCTGTTCGATTTCGTCTTCTTCAAAGGGACCTTTTACATTTGGAGAGACAATGGAAAATTTCTGAACCCAGGCACTCTCCAGTGCCTCAAGTTCCTCTTCGTCGTCTGTGCCTGCATAATCCGCCACCATATCTTCATACGCGGTATACGATGTAATCTTTGTTCCCTCCAACAAAAACCCTGAAACCATGATTACCGCGAGGATGACAATCGTATAGATGTCCATGGCGTCTGTTTTTAACCGCGGCACCTTCAGGATAACCCTTCTATATACGGCAATTCCCAGCCCGAGGAACACCATTGCCCCGAAGAAGTCTCTAAGGAAAAAAAACGGGTTCAGAGTGGAGTAATATTCCGCGAAAACCGATTCGGTAATAATCTTTTCCAACGCATGCATCAACAGCAGCAGCATAAACCCCGCATAGATGAGCATGTGCATGAGCCATCTTAGAAAATCTTCTCTGAGAATCCGATATTGAAGGATCGCATCGAGTAATAACACCTTTATCAAGGTCAAAATCTTTGCGCTGAACACCGTCGACAGCACCCCGTTAACAGCAGCAGATACTCTCTTTGAAACTGCGATGTCTTCCCTGTCTGTCGAAAGGTTGTACCGGAACCAGGTCGACACCTTGAAGAGAACACCGACAGCAAACACGGCAAGGGAAACGTAAAGGCTGGCTGTAAATAGCATGGTTATTTTTCCGATGTCTTTTTTAAATCATTTTGGGATTAATGAACTATACTTTGCCTTTGTCATCCACCGGTTTTTTAACGAGATTGTCCCGATTCATTGCAGACTGTTTCCGTTTTTTCTTGGACCATTCCTGCACCTTGGCTTTTACTTTTCCGGCGAAGCGGGGATCTTTTGCTTCCGAATGGATTTCCACATCCCCCTCGCCCCGCGCATGGGCAAATGCGGCCCGACCCAGAGGTGTGCGTGCAACTATGGTGGTCCATCCTTCCTCTGCAGCGATACCGCCAAAGGAGATATCGGCATATTCAGCGGAGTAGTCGTCACAGTACTGACAGGCGAAACGCCGCATAAACCCCAACTGATCCAAGGGGATGGTTCGGATTTCACCATTTTCCAGATGAATAAAAAGATTCTCTTTTACGTTGATTTTTCCAACATCATTCCAGGCAAAATTACCCAGTTTTTCCAGTTCCTCCCTTTGGGCCTCACCAAACTTGAAGTTTCCCGAGCAGAACAGGCCCATGATATAGCTTATGGAGTCTGTGGGAACGATCCCCAGGGTTTCCATCTTCCGTATGGTCTTGATTTGACAGGGGGTCCCCACCAAAGCCACCCGGCGCGTGCCCCGTCGGGTCATTTGCCCCAGCATCTGTACCGACGGCGAGTAGGTGGAGTATTGCTCACTGTAGCGGCTCATGCCGTGAGAGGAGTCGAAGAAAAACCCTGCGGCATCCATAATCTCCTGTCTTGAGGTGGCCAGCCACGGCTCACGTTTAAAAAGGCCGGCGGGGCGGGCAACAATGGCCCCGTCGATGCGGCCGGAATCGAACAGATGCAAAAGCAAAGCGGTCACCACCCCGCCGTCTGTGGCATGCGGCCGAATCTCTTCGTTTCCGGCTCGGGCGACCGTGGTTTCCAAAACACGGCCCATTGGAGGGATCCACCCGATTCTTTTGCGTGTCTCTTCGCCCAGCTCATCGATTTCCGGACATATCATGTAGCAGATGCCGCACTCGATGCACTTTTCAACATCTTCGTAGCAGGGCTTTCCGTCGCCATCCTGTTTGAGGGCCCCGAAATTAATCGCTGTGCAGAACGTTACACATCCCCCGCAGTGATGGCACAGCCCCGTGTCCTGAACTTCCTTTACAAGATCTGAAAAGGTTTTCATATTTCCTCCGCCTGTTGAAAAAACGCCTCAGGAGACCTGCGGTCTGGGATAGAGACCTGTCCGCTCTACAATTTCCGGCACCTTTTCCTCCCATTCGATGGCCATGATGTGAAAGCCTGCGATGCCCGGTAATTCTTTCAACCGTTGGATGGATTCCACACAGATGTCGATCCCCTTTTCAGCCTGTTTCTCCTTGGGGACTTCGGCCATGCGGGAGACCACCTCATCGGGCACATCCATCCCGGGAACACGGTTTTTCATGTACTTTGCCATTCCCGCGGATTTAAAAGGGGTGAGTCCGGCCAATATGGATACCTTCTCGGTGAGTCCCAGGTCCCGGACCATTTCCATCCATTTCTCGAACCGTTCCAGGTTGTAAATACACTGGGTTTGAATGAACTCCACACCGGCGTTGACCTTTTTGGCGAGTCGGAGTGCCCGGATATGAAACGGATCGGCAAAGGGATTGGCTGCAGCCCCCACAAACATGCTCGGGGGTCGTGCAATATCGTCGCCTCCGATAAATTTTCCTTCGTCGCGCATATGGCGGACTGTCTGGATAAGCTGGATCGAATCCAGGTCGTGAACATTCTGACCCTGGGGACAATCTCCGAAGCTTTGATGATCGCCGGTAAGACACAGGATGTTATGAATGTCGAATGATGCAGCACCCAAAATGTCGCTTTGAAGTGCTATACGATTCCGGTCCCGGGTGACCATCTGTAGCACGGGCTCTACATCCATCAGCTTCAGGCGAATACACGCCGCCAGACTGCACAGGCGGGTTACCGAGGTTTGGTTGTCGGTAATGTTGATGGCATCGACATGGTTCCGAATCATCTCCGCCTTTTTGGTAATGGCCTCAGGGTCGCTTCCCCGCGGGGGTCCGCACTCGGATGTGACCGCCAGATGACCAGCGGCAAGCATTTTTTCCAATTTGCTCGGCGTTTTTGTGCTCATGTTTCCAAATCCTCATGGATTAGTTTTCGGGGGCCTCCGTCCCTGTTGGTAGACCAGTCCTTCAACGGTATAACCTTAACAAATTCGTCCATATTTCCGAGTGTCTCCAGCCGGTCTACAACCAGTTGCCAGGCGCAGTCGATTTCCTTGTCGATTTCGCATTTACCCTTGGTGGAACCGCCGCACGGTCCGTTTAGAAGCCGCTTTGCACAACGGGACATGACACAGATTCCGGCGGTGAGATCGAGGATACACTTACCGCAAGCCTGGCAGCTTTCCATAAACAGACCCGGCTTTTCCACATCGCCCATGAAAGTGGTATCGAGGCCGGGATACACCCGGATGGCAGGATATCTTTTCACCATAAACTGAACGCCCACTCCGCAGGCGATGCTCAATACGGCATCCGCCCATTCGATCTCCTTTTCGGCAGTTTCGAAAAACTCATGCTCGCACTGCCGCTCGATGCCCGCGTTCCGGATATCGATGGAAACATTTTCCTGGGTGGCCCGCATTCGAAGAAGAGAAGCCAGGATTTCCGCCTCTTTGTTACCTCCTTCGTGGCAAACCGCTACACATGTGTTACATCCGAACACCAGGAGTTTTTCGAACCCTTTTACACTGTTCCAGATGTCGTCAAGGGGTTTTTGTTTACCCACGATCATTTGAGCCGCCTCCTTTATTGCGCGATTTGCGCAATGCCAAAAAAATCGGTGATGGTCCGAGTGTTCGGATCTTTTGTGTGAAATCGGTGCACATATCCGCCCATTTGGGCCCTTCGGCTGCCGACAGGTTAAACATCGCAAGCCTTTCAACTTCGATGTTAACCGTCTGCAGCAGTTTTTTTATTTTCTCCACCCTTTTGGCTGCCTGAACATTTCCTTCCAGGAAATGACACTCCCCCTCCAGTCACCCGGCCACAAAAACACCGTCGATGCCCCGTTCAAATGCCCGCAGGACAGAAAAGTGGTCGATCTTGCCGCTGCAGGGCAGCCGGATGATTCTCACATTGGGCGAATACGACAGCCGCATCACCCCGGCCAGATCCGCCGCACCAAAGGCACAGAAGTGACAGGCAAAGGCGATGATTCTGGGTTCCCAATCCGGCGGAGCATCATGGGGCGCTTCGACTCCGGATCCAGCCGAATCGTCGGCCGCTTGGATTTGCTGTTCCATATTTGTTCCTTTTACTATTTCAAAGGTGAAAGGATCCTGAACTCTTTATGATTCCGAAAACACGTGAAACACCTTAAAAAAACTCCAAATCACAAGCACCAAATTACAAATAAATCTCAAATTCCAATTCCCAATGACCCAAACAGAATAGGCGTCTGCTTTCATAAAAATGAATCGTATGTTTGGAATTTGTAGTTTTGGTCATTGTTATTTATTTGATATTTGTGATTTGGAATTTGGAATTTCCAACATCCTAAAATCCTTGATATCCAATAGGTTATTACTTTTACCAATGTCAGTTTCTGTATGCGGCCATTTAGATCCCTTCCGCATAAGCATCCACCATTGCGATGATCTGATCATCCCGGACGTTTTGGACTTGAAATGCCTTGGCCGGGCATACGCCTGCACAAATCCCGCACCCCGTGCATTTGACCTCGTTATGGCTGACCCTGCCGTCTTCATCGATGTAAAGGGCGCCAAAGGGGCAATTGCGATAGCAGGCCAGACAGGACATACACAAATCCCGATTGTGTTTGGAGATGGTGCCCGGGAGTGTGAGCGTCTTTTTCGATAGCAGTGCTCCCGCACGGCCGGCTGCGGCAAGCGCCTGGGCGATGGTCTC
>CAYSUA010000130.1:0-11859 GCA_964433795.1 uncultured Desulfobacteraceae bacterium
AAGGGATATTACTGAACGCAAAAAAATGGAAGAAGTAATCCTGAAAGGAAAGAAACTTGAATCTCTGGGCACTCTTGCCGGTGGTATTGCCCATGACTTCAACAATCTTTTGTCCGTTATCCTGGTCAATATTTCATTAGCACTGGAAGATATAAAACATGAAGTAGGAACGTCAAAGTTTTTAAAAGAAGCAGAAAAAGCATCTATGCGAGCAAAGGATCTAACGGCTCGGTTGATCACATTTTCCAAGGGCGGGGAACCGGTTAAGAAAGTGGCTTCCATTGGTGAGTTGGCTAAGGATTCTGTAAGTTCCTCGCTAAGTGGTTCAGACATTAATTACGAATTTTTTATTCCTGATGATATATCGCTCGTAGAAATGGATGCGGTACAAATGAACCAGACCTTACACAATATTGTCATCAATGCCATGGAGGCCATGGCAGGAGAAGGGACGATCAAGATTTATTGTAAAAATATTACTATCAACGAAAAAGACAATCTGTCGCTTAAGGTTGGAAAATATGTCAAAATATCCATAAAAGATCAAGGGATCGGTATATCCGAAGAAAACATTCCAAAGATATTTGACCCCTATTTTTCAACAAAAGAGATGGGCGAACAGAAAGGGGTGGGACTTGGACTCACGGTTAGTTATTCCATAGTTGAAAAACACGATGGATTAATTACCGTAGAATCCGAATTAGGAGTAGGATCAACCTTTTTTATATATCTTCCCGCATCTGATAAAGAGATTGTAGAACTGGAGCCTGTGAGGAAGTCTATACCTGAAAGGCCTGTGACTGTCAGAGGAAAAGTTCTTTTGATGGATGATGAAAAGATGATCAGGGATTTTGCCCTTTGTGTGTTGAGCCGATTAGGATATGATGTTGAAGTATCCAAAGATGGTGCTGAAGCAATCGAGCTGTATAAAAAAGCTAAGGAATCAAGAGAACCCTTCGATATGGTCATTCTGGATTTAACCAATCAATTCGGTATGGGAGGTAAGGAGGCTATTGAGAAACTTCTGGATATTGATCCTGAAGTTAAAGGGATCGTTTCTACAGGCTATTCCGATGATCCGGTTGTGGCCAACTTTAGGGAATATAGTTTCTGTGGTGTTCTCACTAAGCCATATACTACCGATGAATTGAGCAAAGCAATAAAGGATGTTTTTTTTCAAGAACGAAAATAATCCTGATGATTGTAATTTCTATTTCAAAGCTAAAATGAACCCGATTTTCTGGCGGTATAGCATAGATATATTCGATAATTGATTGAAAAATCCGGTCGATGCCGATAATCTGACCAAACTCAATATATCGTATCGAAGTCGTTAATATTCAAATCCTCAAATTTCATTGATTTCTATGAGATATATGATACAGACTAATAACAAAACTGAACCCAACATAAATTTCTAAGTAGACATTGTTCAGAATATTTGAAGTCTACGAACCAGAAGGTTAGCCAGTTATTATTTGATATTCTTAGCATATCGTGGATCGATTACACTCTATTGTGGTTTGATCGAGACGACATTTAAAAATTATGTAATACTCAGGATTGATCAAAATTTTATCTGAATTGTAATATCGGTAATTATCGATGGTGACAGAAAACAGATTCAATTGAATGAAATATCGTCTGCGCTCGAAAAGGCATCTGAAAACGAAAGGAACACGTTTGAAATCTCTCCCTCGGGATATGGTGTTCATTGGCCATTGTTGGACGAGGATATCTCCATCAATGGATTACTCGGTATGGTCCATTCCCCTTCCGAAAAAAGAAAAACCGCATAATTAGTCAACATTCCGGGTATGTGCTTGCTGGAGACTTCTATTCATTCCGTATAAGCCAATATTTTTGACACGTTAGATACGTCTCTCCGATACTCGGGATTAAAGCAATATGTCGGATAAACCCTTCTGCTTTACACACGGTATTTAGATATACTATAACCCTGCCCCATCCACCTATTGAAATGAAATGGTATGAAAACAAATCGCAAACGATCAAGCCGGTTTAAACTCGGGCCCATTAACCCCTATGATACCATCATCGTCAAGGGCGCCCGGGAACACAACCTGAAAAACATCGACGTGGATTTGCCTAAAAACCGGCTGGTTGTCATCACCGGTGTCTCCGGATCCGGCAAATCGAGCCTCGCGTTTGATACCATCTTTGCCGAGGGCCAGCGGCGGTACGTGGAATCCCTTTCTGCCTATGCCCGACAGTTCATCGGGCAGATGCAGAAACCGAAGTACGAGACCATTCGGGGACTGTCACCCACCATTTCCATCGATCAGAAGGCGGCTTCCAGCAGCCCGCGCTCAACAGTCGGCACCATCACCGAGATCTATGACTACCTTCGGGTCCTTTTTGCACGGATCGGTACCCAGCATTGCATAAAATGCAACCGACAGGTGGGCAGAGGAAATGCGGAAAGTATGGTGGACCAGATCCTGTCCATGCCGCCTTCCACCAAAATCATATTACTGGCACCGATTGTGGAAAACCGGAAAGGAGAACACCGCGCGCTTTTCCGTCGGCTTTCCGCCGAAGGTTTTGCAAGGGTCCGCATTGATGGCGTCATCCATGAACTGGCCGATGTACAGAAGCTGTCCAAGCATAAGAAACATAACATCGAGGTGGTCATCGATCGGCTCGTTGTAAAAAGAGACAGTGCCTTTCGAAAGCGACTAACCGATTCGGTGGAGCTGGCCTTGAGGTTCGGAAGCGGTCAACTCATCGCGCACATCCTGGATCGGGAAGATATCCTGATGAGCGAAGCCAGGGCATGCTGCGGTATCGCCTACCCGGAATTGCAGCCGCAGCTCTTTTCCTTCAATTCTCCCCTGGGAATGTGTCCCTCATGCAATGGACTGGGAACCATACTGTCCATGGACGAGGATAAAATTATTCCCGACAGAACGCTTTCCATCCGTGATGGCGCGGTTTTACCCTGGCGAAACTACTTCAACGGATCGACTATTCGGAACGGGAGCTGGGGATTACAGGAACTAAAAGCCTTACAGAAAAAATGGGGTATCGATTTTGAGACACCCTGGCAGAAACTCCCCAAGAAGCATCGGGAAATTCTGCTTTGCGGCATACCGGGTGATGAGATAACCGTGGATTGGCAATCTGAAAAAATCCAAGGCGCATTTACAACCGAGTATGAAGGCTTGCTGAACAGCATGATGCGGCGGTATCTTCAGACGTCATCCGAAAACGCCAAGGTCCACTATGCCCGGTTCATGAGCGCGCAGACTTGTTCGACCTGTAAAGGGCAGAGATTGAAACCTGAGGTGCTGCAGGTCCGGATCGGAGATCGCTCCATCATGGCTGTATGCGCCATGACCGTTCACGAGTCTTACGATTATTTCCGAACCTTAAAACTTGTGGGAAATCAAAAGCTCATCGCCGAGGAGGTGCTCAAAGAAATCATGGGGCGGATCGGATTTATGATCGATGTGGGCCTCGATTATCTATCCCTCGATCGCAAAGGACCGACCCTTTCCGGTGGGGAATCCCAGCGCATCCGACTGGCCTCTCAGATCGGTTCCGAATTGACCGGCGTGCTTTACATTTTGGATGAACCGACCATCGGCCTTCATCAAAAAGATAATATCCGGCTACTCAAAACACTGGCCCATCTTCGTGATATCGGCAATACGGTACTAATCGTGGAACATGACCGGGAGACCATCGAAACCGCGGACTGGGTGCTGGACATGGGACCGGGCGCCGGCCATTTAGGCGGCCAAGTGGTGGCGGCAGGCACCCCGGCCCAGATCAGACGCAACAAACTTTCTCTCACCGGCCGTTATCTGAACGGGTTGGAAGAAATTGCCATTCCGGAAAAGCGGCGGCGTCCTGTGGAAAGGAGCCGAAAATGGCTGACCATAGTGAATGCGGCGGAAAACAATCTGGCCAAAACCACCGTAAAGATCCCCCTGGGTGTATTCGTAGTGATCACCGGTGTATCCGGTGCCGGAAAGTCGACCCTGATCAACCAGATCCTCTATCCGGCTCTTGCCAAAAAACTTCACGGATCGAATGTTGTAGTCGGCCGGCACAAGCAAATCAGGGGGTTGTCGAATCTCGACAAGGTGATCAACATCGATCAGAAGCCCATCGGCCGGACACCCCGGAGCAATCCGGCCACCTACACCAAAGCATTTGACGCCATTCGAGAGATATTTTCACTGCTTCCGGAATCAAAGGCCAGAGGATATAAAAAAGGGCGTTTCTCCTTCAACGTAAAAGGCGGCCGATGTGAAGCGTGCAGCGGGGACGGATACAATAAGATCGAGATGCTGTTTCTTCCGGATGTCTATGTCCCCTGTGATGTGTGCGGCGGAAAGCGGTATAACCAGGCTACCCTTGAAGTTCGATATAAGGGATACGCCATTTCAAACATTCTGGACATGTCCGTGGCCGAGGCTTTCGAACTTTTCAGCAGCTATCCGCAAATCAAAAGGATCTTGGAGACCCTGATACGCGTGGGCTTGGGATATATCAAGTTGGGACAATCAGCCACCACCCTTTCCGGTGGAGAAGCCCAAAGAATCAAGCTGGCACGGGAGCTCAGCAAGAAACAGACCGGCAGAACCCTGTATATTCTGGATGAACCCACCACCGGCCTGCACATGGACGATATCAAAAAACTGCTCTCCGTACTCGAGGATCTGGTAAATGCCGGGAACACCATCATTGTCATCGAGCATAATCTTGATGTGATTAAAACCGCAGACTGGATTGTCGATTTGGGACCCGAGGGCGGCAACAGGGGTGGTCATATTGTTGCCGAAGGTGCACCCGAAAAGGTGGCCCGAATGAAAAAGAGCTACACCGGAAGATATTTAAAGGAAATATTGGGCCAATCGCGTTACTAATAAGTTCACCTTAGTTTAGACACCGATGACAAATATGAGAATGAACCACCCGCTCACGTTGTTCGCTCGGGACACAGGGGACACAGAGGAGAATAATTCTTTCCCCGGGCGGGAGACGGCGCCCGGCGAAAAGGCCTCGGCCGCTTCGCGGCAGGATGTTTAAACTCATGCCATCACTGAATTTGTATATCAACAGGAATATTAGTCCGCAGGGCTGCATGCTTTTGTTGGATCGTCGTCTCCCGATCCAACAAATAAACAGTACCTCTGTGCCCTCGGTGCCTCAGTGGTGAATCTAATATTGAAATTGCACAAGGCCATGTTTAAATAATTATTGCCGCATCAGTAAAAACAAAAGTCGACTATCTTATTTAGTCGGTTTGCCGGGGGTGGGTTGAATCCATCGGTTTCGGTCTCCTTCATAAAACCATTTATCCGGAAAACCGCGCCGTCTGATAAATGTGGGGTTTTCGGCCCAGTTGATCAACTGGACATATGCCTCGTGAATCTTACGAAATGAGTCGGAATCTCCGCCTAAATCCGGGTGGTGTTTCATGGCCTGACGTCGGTAAGCCTTTTTGACAACCTGGGGCAAGTCGGGTTTTTCGAGCTGAGACCGGTTCAGTTTCAAGTGAATCACGGAGCTTCCAACCTGAGACGGTTTCTTTATTTCTATGGGTCTGATCGAATCGATTGTTTTATGGTTTCGATTTGCGCTTTCCAGTAAGTGTTGGGAAGCCAGGTATCGTTTGCGGGTTCTCTTCTCTTCATCCCACCATGCATTCCCCAAATGATCGGCCATTTTTCGGAAATCATCTACCGGTTTAGACCGGGAAGAGCGGGGGTACAAATAGCTGAAGATTTGAGGGGAACCGTATGGGAGTACGTCAAGTACAAGCAAATAATCTGTAAAATAGAAAGTGGCATAGCGGGTATTGAGTGCCCGGAGCAATCCGGTTCGAATATTGAGCTGATGCCTGAGTCGCTGTCGGCAATCGATGGAGCAATATTTGCGCTTTTTCATATTCTCGGTGGTGCCGCAGGACAAGCAATGATTTTGCTCCGCTTTTTCCTGCCGACAAACCATATGTTTGGTTGCTGCTTTCATAATTATATGAAAAGAACCGCCCTATTAACCGCTCCCCAATAGCATGAATTAAGAGATGGAAGATGTCATTAAAGAATTTGATCAGTAACTGCAGCCTAACGAACAAAATCATATTTCCTATCCCTTTATCAAGAAAAAAATCCAGCCAATAGAAGTTTAAAGTGATTTTTTGGTGACCCCGAGGATATGGGCGCGGAACATTTTCTAATATATTAGCCGCAGACTCACACAGACGTACACATACCACAGTGAAATATGCTTCGCATTTCACTGGGCAGGCATTTTAGCCGAGCGACTTGCTCGGCTAAAGGTGGCTATCGCTTCGCGAAGGTATACATGTAATACGAACTTCCCAGGAGTAGAGATATGGCCGATGGTATTAGATTTGCCCGAAGGGCATGACAGTTAATATCTGGCCAGGCCTGTCACGCCATAGCATTTTGCGACGACGGATTGGCCAGATATTTATCTGCGCCAGTCTGTGTGTGTCTGTGGCTTATAATTTATGTCTTACAACAGTGATCGCCAGTCGAAATCCGTCAAATCAGTTCAGGCGGTTTTTTCGAATGGGAACCAGATGTTTATAGGTTCTCCGGTTGTGATCCGCATCAGCGGTAAATATGGATAAATTCAGCGCTTTTTCATCAAATCCGAGAGAAAACCCGTTGATCCGGTATAAAGCACTTTCGGTCTCAAAACTGGAGAGGCGTGGTATTTCATATGAGACGGTGTAGTTTTCAACCGTCTTCTCAAACACCCGCAGCACGGTTTCCGGTTTTCCAAAAAATCCGAACCCGATAACTTTTAGATGTTCCATCATGCCTCTCCCGCGCAACAGTTGCTGTTAAAATATTCATCGGCTTCTTCAACCGAATTAAAAAGAATCTCATCCTGCCAAAGGGTCTTTCCGCCCTGCTTGCGGGTCAGGACGATTGCGGTATTCCCATGGTATTCATAGATGTCCTGGTAGGTCGGATAGATTATTTTGTTTGTCATCTTTCCTCTCCTTTTTGATAATTTACTGTTTAAAAAAATGACCTTGTTTTATTCTTGGTCCCCACTTTAAAATATGGGTGTGACAGATACGGTCACACTCAAACATTTTTTTTGCTTTTTTGCGAAAAAAATGGAGTATGTGATAGTATTCGATTAATTTTGATGATCTTTTGGAGTATTGGAATAATGGACCTATAAGAAACCTTGAATGCATATTCGGCTACAGAAGTTATGGTAGATCTATCTATTTAGTCAAATTGACTTTGGAGGGGTTATGGCACGAGGGGATCAACTGGGGCGGCAATGGAAAATCATTCAAACCTTATTGTCTTCTCGGACCGGAAAAACAGCGCCGGAACTTGCTGATGAACTGGGTTGTCATTCCCGAACCGTATACAGGGATCTCGAGGCCCTCCAAATGGGAGGATTTCCGCTTTTCAGAGAACGGATCGATAATAGAAACTACTGGTCGTTTATCGATTCGGCAAAACGTCAGATTCCGGTCCCGTTCAGTTTGACAGAGTTGATGGCCCTCTACTTCAGTCGGGATATGATGAAGTTCCTTAAAAACACAGTGTTCTATGATTCCCTGGAGACCCTTTTCCAAAAGATCAAGACGACGCTGTCCAAGGAATATATTCAATATCTGACGCGGATCGAAAACAGTCTCGAGGTGGGTCAAACGCCGTACAAACCGTATGGAGAATTTAAGGAGATCATCGATCAGGTCAACGAGGCAGTGGTTCATCAGCGGTTTGTCCGGATGGTCTATTACACCATGAGCCGAAAGGAAGCATTGGAGCGGGAAGTGGCCCCTTATAAGATATGGTTTTTCGACGGGACCTTTTATCTCATCGGATATTGCAGGTTTCGCGACGATATTCGAATTTTCGCTCTGGATCGAATCAAGAGCCTTAAAGAAACCGAGGAAGCCTTTGAAATTCCCGAAAGCTTCGACTTTGAATCATTCATGCGATCCAGTTTCGGTGTTTTTCATGGCAAACCGGTTAAGGTCAGGATATGGTTCGATGCTGAAATCGCCGAATATATCTTGGAAAAGATATGGCACGATACCCAGACCATCGAGAAACATAAAGACGGCTCCATTTTGTTCACTGCCGAGGTTGCCGGCACCGAGGAGATCAAGTTTTGGATCATGAACTGGGGATCGAAAGCGCACGTGCTGGAGCCGGAATCCCTTAGGAAGGAAATCCGGAAAGAGGCAAAGGCTATGCTGGAACGATATTGAATAAACTGATCTGACCGGTGAAATCCTATAAAGGATGATCTCTTTTTTCATCCTGCCACCAAGACACAAAGGCACGAAGAAAAATAGAATAATATCTTTGTGTCTTGGTGACTTTGTGGCAAATTGTTTTGGGTATTTTTCCGGGCCAGGTTTTAAATGTTGGCATTAACTTGATGGGAAAGGGATAAATAATGAGTGACATAATCGCATTGTTTAATGAACTTCACGCGTTGACGGCGGTTCCTTCCACATCCGGATTTGAGCAGGGAATCGCCAAAAAAATCTATTCCGAAGTAAAGCCGTTTGCCGATCGGGTCGAAGTCGACCCCTTCGGAAATGTATATGCCTATTTGATGGGGACGTCGGAAACATTTCAGGTGATGCTGCCGGCACACAGCGACTCGGTGGGAATGATTGTAAGCCACATAGAGCCCGACGGCTATATTCGGATCGACAATATCGGCATGGTTCCGCCCAACCTCATCTATGCTCAACGGGTCGTCATCGTAACCCCCAAAGGGGAAAAAATCGGAGTAGCGGGGAGCAAGCCCGGCCATCTGGCATACAACACCCCCATGGCAAACGACATACCGGCTGTAAATGCGCTTTTTATTGATGTCGGCGCCGCATCCCAGGCCGAAGTAGAGGCCATGGGCATCGCTCCGGGCCAGCAGGTGGTTTTCGATCGGGAACTGAAATGGCTGGGAGAAGCGTCCACCGGCCTGGTCACGGGACGGTCATTGGACGACAAGGTAGGGTGCCTGGTGATCCTTGAAACCTTAAAAAGAATAAAGGATACGGGGCAGAAGCCACCGTGCACGCTTATCTTTGTGGCCGCCGTTCAGGAGGAGGTCGGATTGAGAGGAGCGCTCCAGGCGGGGCAGCGAATCGAGCCCGATCTGTGCATCGGAATCGATGCAACCATATCCCAGGCCGGTTCCGGAACCGGTATCGCCCCCTTTCCTGCCACCGCCTTTTCCGAAGCGGCCAATGCTATAGGCAAAGGTCCGGGGCTTTCGGTGAGTGATGTCAGTTTAAGGACCGGAAAAGGTCTGATGGGCCACCCGAAACTCATAGACTTTCTCAAATCTGTTGCGGAACAAGATGCAATTCCATACCAGATAGAAGGGAGCATGCCGGGTATCACCTCAGATGCAGCGGCCGTTCAGTTCGTCGGAAGCGGTGTCCCGTCGATTACGGTCAAGGTTCCTTCGCGCTACACCCATGGCCCGATCGAGGTCTGCTCGCTTCATGATATTCAGGCCACCATAGATCTGTTGGTACACGCACTTCCTCAAATCGAGCCTGATTTTGATTTCAGTTTTGTGGATTTGGATGATATGTAACTTTAAGCCATGCATCAGGTTCAATAGGACGCAGATTTGCTCAGATATACACAGATAATACTTTTTTTTATTAATCCAAATAATCTGCGTTCATCAGCGTCCAAAAGAGAAAATTTCTATATCATGAACTTATGGATCGGAAGTGATGTTTATCTCTGGAAAGAATATGGAGGATAACGATGGATAAAATTGAAGTTATCAGCCCCGTTGGACTTGAGAGTATCGGGAAGCAAACAGTTGCTCCGCGTCTGGACACCCTTGAGGGTAAGACCATCGGTGAGACCTGGAACAGCGATTTTAAAGGTGACATCATGTTCCCGATTTACCGAGAGCTGCTCAAGGAAAGATTTCCCGGTGTGAAAATCATCCCCTACACGGAATTTCCCAAATCTACGTTAAGCGGGATGCCTGAATATCAGAAAGAAGTGTCTCAACAGATAGCGAATTCGGCAAAGGAAAAGGGTTGCGATGCCATGATATCCGGAAACGGCGGGTGAGGAACCTGCACGCCGGCCGCGGCGCGGCCGGCCGTAGATTGTGAAAAGCTCGGTATTCCGAGTGTCGTGATAACCGTCACGGGGTTCACGGATGTTGCCCAGCAGGCTGCTGAAGGTGCCGGTTTGGACAGCCTCAGGGTTGCCCACTATCCGGGTGCCGTGGGGCTTCATCACGATGAAATCAAAAAAAACATTGAAGAAAACCTCTTTGATCAGATCGTCGATGGCTTGACGAAACCAATGGCGGACCCGGCGCCAACCGGGATACAAGCAGCCGTGGATTCAAAAGATATCGTGTATGAAGGAACGCTTGAGGAGGTAAACCGGTTTTTTATAGATAAGGAATGGAGCGACGGCCTGCCGATTATACCCCCCACCGTTGAACGGGTAGAAGCGTTTTTAAAGTTTATTGACCGCTCTCCGGACGAAAAGATCGCCGTCCTTCCTCAGGCCAACCTTGCAGCAACACCGCGTAATATTGCTGCCAATGCCGTCATGGCAGGCTGCCGCCCGGAGCATATGCCCCTGCTGGTTGCGGCTGCCGAAGCTGTCGGAGAAGAGCACTACAATCTGAACAACATCGGGACGACCTGGGGTGTATTTCCCTATTTGCTTGTCAATGGTCCGATTGTGAAACAACTCGATATCGCGTACAAAGGACAGCTCATCTGCAAAGGACCCAATCCCGCCCTCGGCAGAGCACTCGGTTTGATGGTTCGAAACATCGGCGGCTACCGGCCCGGACGAAATTACATGGGAACATTCGGGTATCCGCTGGTGTTTGCCATTGCCGAAAATGAAGAAGAAAACCCGTGGGAACCGTTCCATGTGGAGCACGGCTTTGACAGAAACACAAGCACGGTGACCGCCGCAGCGACCATCAACTGGGGTTGGTCGCCTTCTCCTTACAGCACGTCCGACAGAAGCGCCGCACAGGTCACCCTTGAAATGCTGAGTTCGGAGGTTGTCAGAAAAGCGAGTCTCGGAAGACTCGCAGAGATAGGGCCCAAAGGCATGCGGAATATGATCACGCTGCTTCTAAGCCCGCCCGTGGCAAAATCCCTTGCCGATGCCGGCTATTCAAAACCGGATATCAGGGAATACGTATACGAAAATGCCAGGGTGCCGTTACATGAACTGGACTGGAACTCAAGATACACCCACCCGGATTTATTGAGCGTTAGCGAAAAAATCGAAATGGGTATCTACCCCAAAGATTACCGGGTGGGTCCGGACGAGTTGATCCGGGTGCTGCCAAGCCCCGATATCCTCCACATTGTCGTATGCGGCGATCCCAGCAGAAACCGATTGATGGTCCTCTGGACCGGGTATATCCAGCCGGTTACCAAGAAAGTGAGACTGCCGGATAACTGGGAGCAGTTGTTATAAAAAGCGATATGCGATGCTTCTTGATCAAATTTATCATCCTTGCGGCCATGCTCATCGGGTTGCCGATGTTGGGTGTGGTCCTGGCTGGATATCCGCTTGAGCGATATCTTGAATTTCCGCCGATCAGCCGATACATCGAACACGCCCCGTTTTCATGGATCGCATTTCTTGGTTATATACTTTTTATATTTATATTTATCTTCCCTTTCATCGTCCGGAGGTTTAAAGCGGCTGAAGCATCGAAACGAAACCTCAAGCCACCGTATCGGTTCCCCTGGTGGGGATGGTCGGGTTTGGGTTTCGGGATTATTGCGTGGATTTTTGCCTGGTGCCGGTTTTCCTGGTTTGCTCAACTTCAGCCCCATACCTTCACTCC
>CAYSUA010000131.1:0-11783 GCA_964433795.1 uncultured Desulfobacteraceae bacterium
TGTCCGGCATAAGGGCCGATACCCGTCGGTCGAGTGGATCCCATACCTTCAGAATGGTGCATAACCAGGTTCAGGAATAATTCATTTTGCCCGCAGCAAAGCGGTAAACTCCGATAGATCATCCAATATCTCGATGTTCATGACTGCCTCCCAGATCCGTTCTGCTCTTTTATCGGATACCAGATCTGTGGCAAGAGACATGAACTTATTCTTAAGCTCATCATCCGATATCGGATACTCGGGCTCTCCTTTCGGTAAATCGATTCTCTGGGAGTAAGATTTCCCGTCTTTCATGGTTATCTCAACGATGCTCGGCCATTTTTCATCATATAGCTTATCCAGGTCGTCATCTGCGCGAACTTCTACTTTGCCGGCGAGTTCCAGGATATCCGGGCTATCGATTTTTTCTTCAGTGAACTGTTCCCGCCACGCGGCTCCCTCCAGCAATGCAACCGCGATAATATACGGGTTGCTGTATTTTGCTTCCGCGATGGTCCTCGGCTTCGGATTGTTCCCCCGGCTGGAGACTTTAAAGGTGCGGTCGAGGATTTTTTCGATATGATCGGGATCGATATTATATTTTTTCTTTATTGCAAAGGTTGCATCGATGGCCGCATGATGCTGGCGGCAGCAGGCATAGGGTTTGATACCGGTTTCCATGATTTGGTATTCTTTTCCGATACCCTTAAGTCCTTTTGAAAAATCATATGTGGACGCAACCGCTTTTGCATAGCCGAAATCGCCTTCGATTCCGGTGTCTGCTCCTTCAAAACCGAATTCCCGCATTTTTGCTGCGATAATTCCGGTGAGGCTTCCCCAGCCCATGATGGTATCTTTGGTGCTGAATCCGCGCTTAAATGTTTCGAATGGCGCGATGGGTGTTAAGTAGGCCACCGAACCCAAAATCCCGATGATCTGTTCTGCATCGAATCCGTATAGTTTGGCGGTCGCAGCCGCAGCGCTAAACGAGCTCAATGTGCCCGGTGCCAGCAGGGGACGGTCCACATAGATGGAGGGACTTACCGCAAGTCCCACCCTGATACCGATTTCATATCCTGTGACAACGGCGGCAATCAGCTCTTTTCCTGACAGACGGAGCTCTTCGCACAACGCAATGGCTGTGGGAATGGTGGATACACCGGGATGGGTATGAGAGGTGCGATGGACGTCATCCAGTTCCAGGTGAAAGGTCATGGTAGCGTTGGCAAGCGCTGCGTACTCGGCGCCAGCTCGCGTGCCGGCACCCCACAGCGTTGATGCTCCGGCCGTACCGTTTTTTGCTACATATTGAATAATCCTTTTTCCCGGTTCTAAATTAAAGCCGGACAATGCGATCCCAATTACGTCCAGCATTCTTTTTTTCGCCTCCAATATAACCTGCTTAGGCAGATTGTCATATTCTGTTGCCTCTACGAATTTTGCCAGCTCAGATGTAAATGATTGCATGAAGACTCCCTTTTCCTCTGAATGACTTTGCAGACAAGGATTATTTCTTTACCTCCATATCCATACATCAATTTAGCGGATAATTCCAAGCCGAATAGTTAATCAAGGAAGGCTTTCAATTTTTGAAATTGTTCCCAGATGTGATATAAAACATCACCGTGGTAAAACTTTTTTCATCCTGCCACCAAGACACTAGGGCACGAAGGAAAAAATAATATCTTTGTGGCTTTGTGGCAAAGTGTTTTTGATTCCCCGATAAATCGGGATTTCCGCATCGCTCCAACCGGCTTGTCCGGGTTAGGACCTGTGGGAGAAGCTGAAAAGAACTAACGAGCTGGGGTTGAAAAAATGATCAGATGGTTGCCCTTAAGAGTCGTATTCTTTCTGATACTTTTGATAGCGTCGCCGGATCTATCCCATGGGGGACAATCCAAAGTCCTCCACGTATACGATGGCGACACGATCAGGGTTGTAGAAAAGGGAAAGGAAATCAAAGTCCGTCTAGTCGGTATCGATTCTCCTGAAACATACAAAGGGAAAGATAAACCCGGCCAACCCTTTAGTCGAAAATCAAAAGACTATCTTTCAAAATTGGTTTCAGGAAAAACGGTTGAAATAATGAGTTATGGGACAGACGATTATGGCAGAATTTTGGGGGTAATATATTTGAAAGGAATTAGTATTAATTTTGAAATGGTCAGATCCGGATTAGCCGAGGTCTATAGAGCCATGCCTCCAAAAGGATTCGATATCACTGCATATAAGGAAGCTGAAGAAGAAGCCCGAAAAGCCAAAAGGGGCATGTGGGTTCAGGGAGATAAGTATATAAGCCCATGGAAATGGCGCAGAAGGTATAGATAGTGTCCGTCCACAAATGGCCCTTTTGCCCAATTTCGGCGTCAGACCTCGCTCTTAAAGTACGGGATTGCTCATTTCAGCAGCCCATGCCTGGCTGTTTAAAGGCGAATGATGCTACCAGATTTTCATCGACTCTTTGGCAATTTGCGTCAATTCCTTTTCCCCGGTTACACGCGGGCAACTCACCATCAGACGCTCCTGTTTCAAGGATCCTTCAACGATCTGGGGAATATCCGCCTCCGTATAGCCCAGTTCATTTAAACCGTTGGGAAATCCGATGTCCTTCATTAATTGTGTGATTTGATCCGAAAGTGCCAAGGCCGCCTCCATGTCCGACACCCCCCTTCTGTTCAGCCCCAGAAGCTCTGCCGCATGGGCGTGTTTTTCCGGCCAGATCGGTGCGGTGAACTTAAACGCGGCCGGGGCGGTTACGGTAACCGCCTGGCCGTGCGGTATCATCGCTTCATCCACGCGATATCCCGCCGGGCGATAGTCACGTATCATTCCGGCAATCGGATAGCCCATGGAATGTGGGATATGCACGCCCGCATTGGAAAAACCCATCCCCGCAACGGTGGAACCGGCCATCATGTGCCACCGTGCATCCAGATCATAGGGGTCGGCCACGGCCCGTCGTAGGTATTTACCCACCAGTTCGATCGCTTTGATACAAAAGATATCACTGATGATATTAGACCCGATATAGGACGCTCTTTGGCCCGGATCATCCGGTTTCTTCCGTTTGTCAAAGGGCATATTGGTGTAAGATTCCAACGCATGGGTTAATACGTCCATACCCGTGGAAGCGGTAACTTCAGGAGGCATACTGACGGTTAGCAAAGGATCCACCAGAGCCATGGTCGTCCTCAGGTTCGGATGGGATATGCCGGATTTTACTTTCAAATCCAGGATATCCAATATGGCCGACGGGGTTGATTCACTGGCGGTACCGGCTGTCGTGGGTAAAAACAGCGACGGTTTCAGGGGGCCGGGTATTGGCCTGGCATTGCCTATGGGTTTGTTAATGTAGTCCATAACCGGGGCCGGATATGTCAGCAGAAGATTGATCGCTTTGGTGGTGTCCATGGTGCTTCCCCCCCCGATGGCCACATATAGATCAAATTCATTTCCCTTAACATCCCCGGCAGCCTTGTCAAAGGACTTATCCGTCGGTTCCACATGGATATCATCATAGATATCGACACCGATTCCTTCATTTTCCAATATTTTTTTTATTCTTTCCGGATGGCCGGTGGCGTTTAGATTTTTATCCGTGCAAATGAGCACCTTTTTTGCTCCCAACCGTTTGGCCTCATAACCGGTCTCATCGGCTGCCGCAAAACCAAACTTAAGGGGAACCATCGAATAGGTAATCAACGTCTCTGCGGGATATTCTGAAAAATGCATCTGCTGAACTCCTTTCGTATTTTGCAACCGCTTAGTTCCTGATCTAATAAATGATTAAGTGATATAATAGAATATTGGCGTAAGAATCAAGAGGAGTTATCACACAATCATTCTTATTCCCGGAATCGATTGACCGGTACAAATTGGAGGGCTTGTCAGGAAATTTTAACGGTGTCGGGCACAAGAGTACCGACATATTAAAAACCTAGTTTGATTGGTTGGTATATTATAAATTCAAATTTCATAATAATTCAAAATGGTTAGGGTAAATTTATGCAACCGGAAGGATACGACAGAATGCGGGCGTTATATTTGGCACAGAATTTGAAGTTAAACATTAAAAAGGTATGAAATTATGCATAACGATTCAGGTTTTACAATTATTGAACTGATGATTGTTATCGGTTTAGCAGCAGTGCTCACAACCATAGCCGGTTACAGTTATCTTTCATACAGACCTTCATTATTGTTGAGCGGGGCGACCCGGCAGATTATGGGGGATTTGCTGGCTGCGAAAATGAAAGCTGTGGGCCAAAGCAATGATTACAAAATTTTCTTCCTTAATGAACGAGAATACATGGTTTTAGACGATGATGACAATGATGGTGTCCTAGACGGTGGGGAATGGTCCCAGACAAAAGATATCCAGACTGAATACCCGGGAGTGACCTTCACAACTACAAGCGATCCCGTTTTTACCTCGAGAGGAACAGCAAATAACTTAACTACCGTTACCCTGACGAACTCCGGAAGTTCAAAACAAATTAGCATTTATATGACCGGTTACGTGGAAATCGGGTAACGATCAGCAAGCGACAAATTTATGACGCACATGTTAAATAAATCATACACCAACGATGGCGGTTTTACCCTGATGGAAGTAATGATTACCATAGTGCTTCTGACGGTAGGATTGTTGGGGATGGCGGCACTAACAACCGGAATAATAAACGGCAATAAGCACAGTCGTCGGTTGACCACGGCGACCACGTTGGCTCAGGATAAAATAGAAGATGTTCGGCGACTCGGATACTCCAATATGCCGTCTGCAGATATAGAAACCACCGAAGATTACGATACCATAACGGATTATCCTTTATTCAAAAGAACGACCTCCACCGATGCCGACAGTCCCGACACTTATATGAAAACCATTACCATCACGGTTTATTGGGATTCTGACAGCCATTCGGTTTCATTGCAGACGATCCTTTCAGGTTAGAACCAATGCAGCATTCAATCCAAAATAGAGATAATGGGTTTACGTTAGTGGAGCTGTTAATATCCATGACCGTCGGTTTAATTGTGTTGGGAGTGCTTGCCGGCACACTTATCATTCAAAGAAAAGCCTATGATGTGCAGGAACAGCTTACCGAAATGGTTCAAAGTGCAAGGGCTACGATGGATATTATCACTCGAGAGGTACTGATGGCGGGATTTAATCCATCCGGCGCATCCTTTAACGGTATCCCCTATAGTGCCGGTCAGCTCCAGATATTGGCAGATTTGAATGGCAACGGCGTAACCACCGATTCAAATGAAAATATCGTCTATACCTTTGATGGTGCAAATCTGGAAATTGACAGGGATACGGGTGGCGGTGCTCAACCATTGGCTAAGAATATTCAGGCTTTTTCGTTTTCTTATATAGACGGTGATGGTAATGCCACGACGACCACGGCAGATATCAGGCAGATACAAATTGCCATAACCGCGCGGACAGCTAAACTCGATCCGAAATATGGCGCCAACGGAGGCTACAGGACATATACGTTAACGTCTCTGATCACGCCTAAGAATCTTTCACTATGATTAATTATACGACCATCAGGATAGGGTAGCGCATATGAAAAAATTGCTTTCTTTAAACCGAAACGAAAAAGGAATGGTTCTTGTAACCGCGCTCTTTTTTTTGGGAATACTGCTTGTCATCAGCACCACGGTTTATATCGTAACCACAACCGATTTAAAGATCGGAGGTAATTACAAGGCGAATAAGCAGGCGTTATATACTGCTGAATCCGGTATTGCCGAGGCCCAAACCAGACTTCGTGGGGCATCGTCTTCAAACACAAATTTTGCCGGGGACCCGGATGCCGATATTGACGAATGGTGGTCTGCCTTCATTCTCACTTCCGGCGGATGGCAGACTTCAGATGATCCGAACTACGACACCAACTATAAAAATTACGTTCCCCTCCCAGGAGATCATACCAATACCACCATCAGTGTAAACAGCCAGCAGTCCGATCTAACCTATTTCTCTAAAATCAGGCACAAAAGAGAATATGATGCCGAACAGGATGGACACACGATAACATCCACGCATTATTATGATGGCGACGGCAGTACATCAACGCACACCGCTGCTTCACCCGGCAATGTCATCTATTATGGGTATGGGGATCCGGCCAATCCCACCACCATGGTTCAATTCACCACCTCCGGTTCCACCCCCCATAAGCCGGTAGACATTATCACTGCATATGGAACAAATATTAACAGTTCATCGGTACTGGAAGTTGAAGCGGTCCGAACGTGTGGCCCTCCGGTTAAATCCGCATTATATGCAAAGGCAAATGTCACCGGGAATGGGAGCGCTTTGAGTGTTGACGGAAACGACAACTGCGGCGAAGAATCCGGTTTGCCTCCCATTTATACCCTGGATCCGGCTACAACAACACTCAGCGGTTCTCCCACTATGTCGGGGAGTCCGGCTGCACCGGCCAGCGGCACTGATTCTATCGATATTGACCAATATGTGGATGACTTGAAGGGTTCGGCCACAGAAACCATAACATCAGACCAAAACGGCACCAATTACGGAAACAGCACCAATTTTGTGACCTGCTATTCAGACCCCTCAAATCCGTTCAATGTCGGCGGATTGAAGATACAAAACTCCACAGGTTATGGAATTCTTTTGGTCGAAGGGGATCTGACCTTGGGTGGGGGGTTTGACTGGAACGGTATTGTACTGGTTACAGGCGTTTTAACCTTTAACGGAGGGGGAGGAGGCGTTAATATCCGAGGCGCTGTTTTGGCCAATCAGACCGTTTCTATTAATGGGGGGTTGGATATACGATATGACAGTTGTATGATAGAAAGTGCGATAAGCAACAAGGCAGTGAATGTCATCAAATGGAAACAGGTCTATTAGCTTTATCCCTGTCGAAGTTTGAGGGTATATTCCACATTATCCAACATGTCTTCGAGTTCTATCAATTGGTCACCGTAAATATGACCCGATCCGGTGTTCACGATCTTTTTCTTAAGCGCTGTTAGTTCTTCGGCAAATTGGTAGAGCGCTTTATCTTTCTTTTTATCCAGTGTTTTTTCCTCTTCCTTAAGGCGATTCAATTCTTTCAATATCTGATCGTCACGCTTCCCGTCCTTATTTTTTCCTTTGCTCGCCACATTGGTTGATTTCTCTTGTCTTTTCGACTCTTGTTTGATGGGTTCGGAAATATTCTTTCCCTTATCAACGGATATTATTTCTTTTTGGGATTCTAAATCGGTCTCTTCCAACCGAATGATCCGATCTTTGTCAAATCCTACGACGCCGCCATAATAATAGAACTTTATTAAATTCTTTTCCTTCCAAAACCCAGGGGTGATGAATTTTGCCCCATTTGGCAATTCAATAAGATAGGTGGCAGAACTGAAAGAAGGTAATAAAATAAGGCTGATAGCGATGATCGGAATAAAACAATTTTTACCGGCCGACCTTAAGAAAGATATCAATTTTTGTTACTCCATAAAAATTTGTTAATTCGATTCGAAATAAAAACAGCTATTTTTGTATATTCGTCCTGCAACCTAATGAATAAGCAAAAATTGAGCCAGTTGTATGGGGCCGTTACAAAGAAAAAAATATCTTCCGGAAAGTCGGATTGAGAATAGTGAGAGGATGAACGGTCTGCCAGTGATGATTCACAAACAGAATTTGCTCGATTTTTTGTTATTCTGTCTAATCGTTTTTCTTATTCAGGATAGTCGACGGGAATGGTCCAGCGATCCTCGTCATGGGCCTCCCAATAGCGTCTGCGCAGGAGCATGGTGACCTCCCCGGGCTTCCCATTCCCAACGTGTTTACCATCCAATGTCGTTACCGGTATGACACCGCCTGCCGTACTGGATACGAATACTTCATCTGCGGCTTTCAGTATATCGGCGTCAAACATATCGAGCTTGGTGACGATACCCTGCTCCTCGGCCAGATCGAGAACGGTTTGCCGGGTGATGCCTTCAAGCACTCCGGAGGCCGGTGTCAGCAGGATCCCGTTATGGTACGCAAAGAGATTGAAGCCGGGCCCTTCGGTAAGATTTCCTTTCTCGTCAACCAGCACACCGGCAAACCCGTCGCGGTCGTATGCTTCAAACAACCCCCGCACAAGATCGGCCCAGTGGAAGTTCTTCACTGTCGGGTCCACCGCTTTCGGCGGGATTCGAATCACTTCTTTGCAGACAACGATATGGATCCCAGCCTCATGATCCTCATATTTGACGAGCCAGACATAGGGGATGGTATAGGCGTAAAAACGGTTATCAAACAACCGCGGATCGCGCACGCCCGATGGCGCCACGCCGCGGGTCATAATCATCTGAACATAGGCGTTTTTGATGCCCGAGCGTCGGACGCATTCAAAGAGGATTTCTCTCCTTTCTTCCCTGGACTGTTTCGGGGTCATCCGAAGACGCTTCCAGTTCCTTTCGAAACGGTTGAGATGATCTTCGAGGCGGAAAAACTTTCCATTCCATACCGCCACCACATCGTGCGTCAGGTCCGATCGTGTGAAGCCCGTATCAATGATGGGAATGCGAGCCTCAGAGATCGGAACGTAGTTACCCTCAATCCACGCGCATCCATCTTTGTATGGATTGTCAGTCATGGTATGGTCCTCCATTTCGGCTGGTCTATTTTTGAATCCAAGAACCGCATTGAATGAATTAACAAAAGTGCTGTCCGAAGGCAAGGCAAGAGCAGTTGCTATTGAAAAAAAAGGTGTATTGCGGTATCGAAATCAAGAGACAGGAAAAACCATTGAAAGGAGAAACAGATGATTCACGTTGTTGCTACTATTGAATTGAAACCGGGGAGCAGGCAGGCGTATTTGGATGTTTTACTTCCGAACGTTCCCAATGTGAAGGCTGAAAAGGGTTGTCTGGCATATGAACCGACAATCGATACGGACACCGATATAGGCGTGCATGAAAAGGCCGGAGATGATGTGGTTACGATCATTGAAGCCTGGGAAAGCATCGATGCGCTGAAACAACACTTCACGGAACCGCATATGCTTGCATATCGTGAAAAGGTAAAGGACCTCTTTCAAAATATCAGCATTCGGGTGTTGAAGCCGGCCTAGAAATCCCTCGACATCTAATTACATTTGGAAAGGATAAAGTCATGGCCAAGATGACCTTGCCCCCGGATCGGTATATATATCCCCGGCCGGCCCTGTTGTTGGGAACAAATGTGAACGACAAACCGAACTTTATGGCAGTCGGCGGAGGCGGTGTGGTCAGTGCAAAGCCTCCCATGTTCGGGATACCCATACAGCATCGGCATTACACACTCATCGGTATCCGGCAGAATATGACCTTTTCAGTGAACACGCCCTCCGTGGATCAGGTGAGGGAGTTGGATTACTGCGGAATCGTATCCGGCCGGAACGCCGACAAGGCTGCAGTATGCGGTTTTGAGGTGTTCTACGGTACGCTTAAGACCGCCCCTATGATCGAACAATGCCCCCTGAACCATGAGTGCCGGGTATTGCACATATTGAATACGGGAAGTCACGCATTCGTTGTGGGTCAGATCGAGGGGAGCTATGTATCCGAAGATTGCGTCTCGGACGATAAACCGGATGCAGAAAAAATCAGGCCCATGATATTCAACATGGAAGCGGCAGTCTATCTCACTTTTGGAGAAACAATAGCCAAAGCCTATAATGTTGGCAAAGAGTTGAAGACGGGGAGATAACGATTTTCTCGCATTATTTTTCTTCTTTGAAGAAATAGAAGCCGAGACATCCCATCAATGCAAGGACCGCCCAGAACTTAAACGGTATGGCCGGATTGTATTCGGCCAGGCTGTTTCCCAACGGCGGAGAAAGAAAGTTACCGGTGCGGGAAAAAATCATGACGATGCCGATTGCCGTACCGGCATACCTTGCGCCGATCTCCTTGATTTCTATGATCATGGTCATCAGGATCGCCATGAATCCATCTCGAACCACACCGGCGACCATGACCCCCAACCAGACCAGATTCCCGGTTGAAAATGATATCAGGTTGACGCCGGTTGCAATCATCAATGTGGCGGGCATCAGCATTTTTCGTCGTGTTCCCAAACGATCCGACAGCAAGGCGATGGGGATGGCGGCGATCAGGCTGATTCCGTGAAATGTGGCCAACGCCGCATCTGCGCTGGTATCCGGCCAACCCACCCGACGCAAATAGAGCGGGAGATAGCCTAATGTACCTTCGATACATGCGTTAATGCCAAGCATGGCGAATCCCACGAGCCATATATTACGAACTCGGACGACATGGGGAATCCCCTTCCTTAACGGCACATTACTTTCATGTTGCGTTTGAACTCCACCGGATACAGGAGTGGCTTGTGTAAAGGACCAAAGAATGCCCATAATGATGGAAATAGCGCCATAAAGGCAAAGCACCTGCCTCCATCCACCCAGCCAGGGGGATAGCAACGTGGCACTTAGCGCCGAACCCAACATGAACCCAAGCGCCATACCTGCAGCCACAATCCCGTTGGCGAACCCCAGTCGATCCGGAAACCAGATCCCGCATACCTTGTGCACATTCATGGGAATGCCTGCCGGCACCAGACCGAACAGGAACGATGTCATCACCAATGTCATATAATCTGAAGACAAACCCCGCAATGCGCCGGTCATCCCGCCCAGAATGCAGCATACTGCAAGTATACGTTTAGTGCCGAATCGGTCGCCCAGCGTACCGCCGATAAGGCCGGTAAGAATACCAGTAAGGGCACTGATACCCCAAACCCACCCCACCTGAACCAGGCTCAGTCCCAATTCTTTGGAGATTTCATCAAAAAGGACCGGCATCGACATGATCGGTATGGCCACTGCCGTGGTGAAGGTTAAGGCCGCCAGTGTGAGAATATACCATTTGTAGTTTGATGTGACAGAACCATCTGTTGTTATGTTAGACATCTATCGGGCTCCAGTCATAATTTATCGACCGGAATAGAAATCGCTGTTCCGGCCCATATGAATCAGACAGCATTCATTAACTTTAACTCATTTTAGCTCACTTGTAACTTTAGTCACTTCTTGTTACTCCGCGAAGGATATACAAGATGCGGCCTATAATTTACAAGAAGGTTTTACTTTTTTCGCTCTATCAGAGTTTTACACGAAACCCGTAATCGGTTATAAATTGCCGTTGCGATTTGTTTAGGGAAGATATAGGGTCGGTCGTCAATGCGAGACGGTATTCACGAAAGGAGAATGATGTGGAAAAAATACTGCTGATTCAGGGTGCAAATCTCTGCTGGTTGGGAAAACGAGAGCCACACCTTTACGGGACAACTTCCGCGGAAGATGTAGATGCCATGGTTCGTAACCATGCCAAGGAAAACGGATATCATGTCGATATACTCTATACCAATCATGAAGGGGAGTGCATCGACCGGATTTTTCAGGCATCAGAAGAGGGTGTGGATGCAATTGTCATGAATCCCGGTGGATTTACATATTCCAGCCGTGCCATTGCCGATACGATTAAAGCCGTTACACCGCTTCCCTATGTGGAAGTCCATATCACGAACCAGGTGGCGCGCGGGTTTGAAAGTGTCAGCTCCGGTGTGGCGCACTGCGTTATATTTGGTATCGGTATTTACGGTTACATTCTAGGATTGCAGGCCGCACTTCACCTGGCTAGAGATCATTCGTGACATCGACACGGAGATAAACTTATTTTTATAGGATCATCTTCAAAAGAGTGAGTGTGACCCCTTTTATATGGTTCTATCCGGGTTTCCCAACCGTAAAAGGAGAAAACTTAACTGATTTAAT
>CAYSUA010000132.1:0-11760 GCA_964433795.1 uncultured Desulfobacteraceae bacterium
TTTGGAGGTGATCCGATTCGTGCGCGTGTGACTACATTTCACACGTCCGCGAATAGGGTTATCTTCAAAGCCGAAATGGTTCAACTTGCGCTTTCTAAATAACCAAATATTCAATTTTCAATAGAAAATATTCAATAAGCGATTGTTCCTAATCGTTTTTGAATTGGACGGGAATCATGCTTTAGGGCAGCGTTTCTAACGCCCTTTTAAGCCTTTCCATGCCTTCTTTGAGCTCTTCCAGGGATCGGGTAAACGCCAGACGAATGTGCCCTTCCCCGTTGCTTCCGAACTCCGTCCCGCTACGTACCAGAATACCCTTTTCTGCCAGATAGGACAGCATTTCCTTACTGCTCAGTGAGTGATCGAACCTGGGAAAGGAATAAAAGGCTCCTTGACATTTTGGCGCCGACAGGGTTTCGATATTTTCCAGTTCGGATTCAACCAGCTGCCGTCTCCGGTCATAGATTTTTTGCATTTCTTCCACGCATGCCTGCGATTCGGTAAGGGCTGTAACACAGGCTTTTTGTGAAGGCATGTTCACGCAGCTGACCATTGCCCTGTGAAACACAACCAGTTGTTTTACCACCCCTGCATCAGCCACCAGATAACCCACACGCCATCCGGTCATGGCATACGTCTTTGAAAAGCTGTTTAAGATAATGGCCTTATCTTGAATGTCTTCAATTTGGCATACGGAAAAATGCTCAGTACCTCCAAAAAGAAGTTTGTTGTAAACTTCGTCGACAATTAGAAATAGATCATGCCGGTTTGCAATGTCACCGATTCCGCGGATTTCATCTTCATTTAGAACGATACCCGTTGGGTTTGACGGATTGGACAAGAAGATCATCTTGGTGTGGCCCGTTATCTTGCCTTCAATGGCTTCTAAATCCGGACGTAAAGCCTCTGTTAAGGAAACCGACACCGGAATACCGCCAAAAAGAGACACGGCGTCTGCATAAGCGGAATAATCGGGATCCATGATGATCGCTTCATCACCCTGATTTAAATAGGTAGCGGTAATGGTATTGATGGCTTCGATGCCCCCGGTGGTAATCAAAATATTCTCAGGGTCTCTGCCAATGCTGTAATCTCTTTTAATACCATAGCAGACCGCTTCTCGAAGTTCCTGCTCTCCGAAAGCGCTCCCATAATGGGTAAAATTGTTCTGCATGGCTTTAAAGGCGGCTTCTTGAATATGAGCCGGGGTTTCAAAATCCGGCTCTCCGATATCCATGCGAACAGCGCCTTTGGGTATTTCGATTTTTCTCTGGGACCGCTCGGAAAACGCGATGCGTTGAACTCTATTGGAAAACTCAAACTCTGTTCGATGCCGAAAACCCGGTTTCCCCACTTCTTTAATATCCATCTTTTTTTGTCTCCTTTTGTTATAAGCTGTTATGTCTAAAGCTCAAGTTGCTTACAAGGATAGGCTTTGGAGGTGCTTGATTTGAGGTTTCTGCATAACCGAATAGAATTAAACAGGAAACCCCCTGTATTCTCGCATATAATTGACCAAACCGCCCGATTGGAATATTTCAAGTAATATACCGCTCATCAATTTTGCCGATTGGATCGTGTTCCGGGTAAGATTCCGGATCTTGATACCCTCTTGGTTGATTTCGATCCGCAGCCGGTCGGACGGGGCAACCGCATCGGTGTTGCACTCTATTAGTAAAAGTCCTCCGTTGATACCATTTCGATAAAAGGTTCTTGAAAACGACTTTGCCATAATGGCATCGATGCCGGCGGCCTTGATAACCAATGACGACACCTCCATGGCGGACCCACACCCGAAATTCTCTCCCACCGCTAATATATCTCCGGGGTTTAGTCGTTTTGAAATTTCAGGATCGATGTCTTCGAAAATGTAACTTCTCAAAACATCCATATCCAGCGTATCTCTTTTTCTCCGGGAGGAAATGATATAGTCGGTGTTGACATTATCTCCGAGTTTATGAACCTGGCCCTCAAGGACCTTCTTCACATCAACCCCCTCGGATCGGTTATTCTGCCGGTAATAGCTGCAGCAATGGCTGAGAGCGGAGAGCCGAGATAGATGTCGGCATTGACATTTCCCATTCTGCCCAAAAAATTCCTGTTTGCGGTGGAAAGCACATTTTCCCCATCGCTGGGAATGCCCGGGCTGCTTCCGCAGCAGGGACCGCATCCCGGTGGCAGAATCATTGCCCCATGGGTCGAAAATATCTCCAGAATCCCTTTCTTTGCTGCATCAGAATATACTTGACGCGACGCAGGTACAATCAAAAGCTCTAAGCCGGATGTCTTGCCGTTATCCTTCAGCATTTGAGCGGCAACCTCCAGATCTTTTAATCGCCCGTTGGTACAAGTTCCGATGACTACCATGTGGATGGGGGTTTCTTCAATACCTGTGATGGGCAAAACATTATCGACCTGGTGCGGTTTTGCAATTTGAGGCAGCAGGGAGTCCAGGTCAATCTGTATCTCGTCAGTATAATGGGCATCCGGATCGGCCTGTTCGCCATCCACCGAACCCCAGCTAAAGTCCTGAACCCACCCTTTCGTCACCGAATCAAACGGCATGATGCTGCATTTGGCCCCGGTCTCTACCATCATGTTGCAGATGGTCATTCGATCGGCCACGTCAAGACCGGCTAACGCTTCTCCATGAAACTCTATGGATCGGTAATCAGCACCGCTTGCACCCACCTCTCCGATAATAAACAATGCAAGGTCTTTTGCGAAAACGCCATTGGGGAATTGTCCGTTCAAAACAATTTTCATGGATTGGGGTACCTGAAACCATAGCCTTCCGGTCCCCATTGCTGCCGCCAAATCAGACGAACCGATCCCCGTCCCAAGCGCATTTAGCGCTCCATAGGTAACGGAATGTGAATCCGCCCCCACTATTAGGCCACCAGGCTTCACATATCCGTTTTCAGGTAAAAGCTGGTGGCAGATGCCTTCTCCCAAATCGAACAGTTTTCCGTTTCCTGCCTCACAGAAGGCCCGCATTTCATTGTGCAGCTTAGCCACTTTGTCATTGGGGCATGGAACATAATGATCGAGCACCATCAAAACCTTGTCGGGATTCCAGACCGATGAAAATTCCATTTCTCTAAACAGCTTGATGGCCAGCGGTCCTGATCCATCGGTGGCCATTGCCAGGTCGATCGCAGCCGCAATAACATCGCCGGCAACCACATCTCCATTGCAATGAGCACTTAGAATTTTCTCGGCGATTGTCTTTCCCATCCGATAGTCCGATTTTTTTGAATTGTAGGAAATCAGAATTGAATTATTTGCGATGCAGATATACGCAGATAATTATTGATTGATACTCGATACGCTATAGTTTTTTCCCGTATAACTCAGCGTAATTCAAATGACGTTTGGCCAAAAATACCTTAACCACATCATGTATCTGCCTAGCCCACTTTCTTAGATATTTGAGGTAAATATGGATAAACAGCAAAAGGTCGGTGGCCAGTGCAACCGTCACATGCAACAGGAAGATTGAAGTGTAGGCGCTATCCGTTTCTTCATAAAATCCCATCAATAAAATACCGGTAACGGCCATGATGGGAATCATCAGGGTGATATAAAGATACCAGGCCCGTTGTCCTGGATTATACTCTCCCGTGTACGGCATCGGCAGCTTGTCCGGTTTCTTGATGTGTCCCACGAGGTCTTTAAACCATTTCAAGTCGTTTTTCTTCCATACAAAAACTTTGCGGAACAGTCGAAACAGGTGGTGTCGATCCACGAAATAATAAAGAATCGGCATGAAAATGAGCATAAACCCGAGTGCCCGGTGAATTAAACTAAATAATTTATTTTCGAGTGGCGGCAGGTAATAGCCGTAGTGAAGCCTCAGAACTCCGGTAACCGCCAACAAGACGATGGCGCATGCAAGCAGCAAGTGTACTACTTTTTCCCCTCTCCTAAAGCTTGCCGCATGGTCTTTTACGGGTTTAGCCACCTGGGGGCAGGCCTGGATGCAGTTATAGCAACGGCGGCATTCATCTCCCACCAGATTTTCCAGTGCCATGGAAGTTCTCTGATTCTGGACAAATACAAACCCGTACGTATCGTAAATGACAGGACAGGCATCCACACAATTTCCGCAAGCCAGGCATGCCCGGTCGCCTATCACCATTTCATGGGAAAATATTCGCGTATTCTCATTGACGCCCTGGGAAAAAAGCCGCATTCGCGCCACCGGGCTGTTGTTGACATCGAGTATCAGATCTCTCAGGTATTTTTTTTCCGGTTTATTTTGAACCATGCCGTATACTCCAATTACTGTTTTTAATCGTTGACTAGTTCATGAGAACTCATGCGTCACCTGAGGATACACCCTCTGGTATGATTCAGCATAAGCCTCTGTCTTCAAACCGATATTGGGTCCGGAATTCCGTTTTGCCTGGACGCCTCTTCTTCGCGCAAGATCTATATAATATTGAACCAAATGCTCCTGAGCACCCATGCTTTCCATGGCTTCACGTTTTCGATCAAAAACAGATGTGATATCCAACAAAACCTGGGGCTTGAAATTGCACTGTTCCGGTTGATGCGGCTCGAACAGGAAAACAGGCGGGGCTCCGATAACATCTCCTGAAGCCGGATAGCCTAAAGCTTGAGCATATACGCGGCATTTAAGCGTGATTTCCGCGGCAGCAGGATGATCGAAGTTATACGGGTCCGACAGGGCATGGGTTAAAACGACTTCCGGCTGACAATCTCTGAATTCACGAACCAAAGCGTCCACCAAATTATCTTTCATTTGGAGTGGATAATCCCCGGCATCTAAAAACATTATCTCCCCCCCGAGAATTTCGGCCGCCCGCATTGCTTCATTGCACCGCGCTTCTTTCACGCTTTCAATAGTCGTTCCCGGTTGTTTCCACAGTCGGGCCGATTCCCCCCGCTCTCCGTATGAAAGGCAAATCACACGCACACGGTATCCCCGATCTGCATAAAGCGCGATAGCGCCCCCGGCTCGCCACACAAAATCAGCCGCATGAGCACTTACAACCATGATTGTCGGTTTCAATGTCATATGTCCTCCTAATCGCTAGCCAAACATATTAGAAAGTCGCTTCAATTTTGAATCAACGTTGATCATTGTTTCGACGCCTCAGGTAATTCGAGTGTTCAGGGGTTCAGTGTTCAGGAACTTACCCGTCTACTGATCCTTCCTGAACACTGAACACCGAACACTGAACACTGAACACTCAAATTACCCGTTTATTGTAATACCCGATCAAAAAATATTCGATAGACAATTTTCAATAGCATACAGTTACGCCGTCGCTCCTTTGGTTGCCTGAAGCTCTTTGTAGATTTTTTCCACTTCGGATTTATCCATATTTTTAAGCTCCTCGATCTGCTCCTGATACTTACCGCCGTGAATCTCGTCCAGTCGCTGTTGGAGTTGAGGCGAAGGTGAAACCATGTGCTTTCCGTACAACCGCCGGATGAGCAAAGCGATATTGAAAGGCGCCAGCTCTGCAGGGCATCTGGCGGCACAGAGACCGCACTGCACGCATTCTATGGACAGTTCCACCACCTCTTCAAAATCTCCCCGGATAGCGGCTGAAACGTAATTCATGACTTCCAAATCCATGGGGCAGGATTTTGTGCAGGTATTGCACCCCATACATCGCAACAACTCAGGATATATTTCGGCAATGTTCAGATCGACGGGTGAAATATTCTTTACCGTATATAAGGCTTTGTTTGCCGGTGTATAAGGAAGCTGAACCAGATATATATCAGGCTCCACCACTGTTTGGCACGCCAACCCCACATTCAGTCGGTATTCTCCTTTCCGGCGATAAATAGTGGCACAGGCGCCACAGACCCCTCCACGGCATCCGCACCCCCGGGTCAATTCATACCCGGCATATTCCAACGCTTTTTGAATGGTCAACCCCTTTGGAACTTCGTATTGCTTGCCCGTGATATATATGGGGATCAATGTAATAATATCTTCTCTCATGATCACTGCCCTTTGATATGCTGAACGGTTGTTAGTGCTTTTTCAAAACGATAGTCCGGAAGGATCATCGGAGATAATTTCTCCGTTGCAATTTGTGCCTCTTCCAGTTCCCTTTTATATGCGGTGACATGGTCCAACGATAATTTCCCGAGGCGTACCTCTTTGGCCTTTTCCGCAGCGTGTCTCCCGGCCCTTCGGCCGAAAACAAAAATATCCTGCAAGGAGTTGGAACCGAGCCGGTTTTGCCCGTGAACGCCGCCGGAAACCTCACCTGCCGCGAGCAGATTCGGTACACTGGTCTCGCAGGTAACATCGATATCGATCCCGCCGTTTTGATAATGCTGGGTCGGGTACACGAGAATCGGCTCAACAATGGGATCGATGTCGTATTTCTTGAACCGACTGTGAATACCCGCAAACCGTCTCATGAATGTTCCTTCTCCAAAAATCATGTCGATGAGTGGTGAGTCCAGCCATGCTCCCACCATTCCGGTTGGTGTGAGGACCCCGTTTCCCCTTTCTCCACATTCCCGGATGATACACGATGCAACGGCATCCCTGGTTTCCAGACGATAAACGAACATCTCCCCGCTCACATTCACCAGTTGCGCGCCCTGGGACCGCAACGCTTCGGACATCAATAATCCCAGCATCTGCTCCGGCCATGCCGCTCCGGTCGGATGATACTGAATGTAACCCATGTAAAGCAGTTTTGCCCCGGCCCGGTAGGCCATGATAATTCCATCGGCCGTGGCGCCGTAATGATTCGAAGTCGGAAACCCTTGTGGATGCAGCCGGCCGATTCCCCCGGTTGCCAGGATCGTCACGTTCGCTTTTACCACATGATACTGACCGGTATCCAGATTAAGCAAAACCGCACCGGCGCACTGGCCGTTTTCATCCAAAATGAGCTCAACAGCCGGGCTGAACTCCTGGACATTGACTTCCCGGTTGCGGATCTCATCCGCTAAAACCCGCATGATTTCTAATCCGGTCAAATCCTTGACGGAATGGGATCTTTTTCTGGAGTGCCCACCAGGCATATGGGTTTCATAGGATCCATCCGGCAGGCGATCGAAATTGACTCCGAGATTGGTCAACCAATCCACAATAAACGGTGCATCATTTACCAACGCTTCCACAAGATCCTGCTTATTGGTGAATCTTCCCCCCATCATGGTATCGATCCAATGAATGTAGGGTGAATCTTCCGGGTCGGTGGCTGCCCCGATACCGCCTTCGGCCATAATGGTGTTGGAATCGGAGAGTCTCAGTTTTGTGGCCATCAGCACGTCGGTGCCGTTCTCACAGGCGGTTAATGCGGCGGTCGCCCCTCCTCCGCCGCCGCCGATTACCAAAATATCGGTTTCAAAGTCCGCCTTCGTGAGATCGATTTTCTCCAAATCCAATCGGCTCGGTGAGGTGATGAGCTCTGCCAGTTCGTTGGGAACAAGGTCTCCTTTGTTTGGCCCCAATGGAATTTCTGTTTTTCCGGTCTCTCTAAAGTCCGGGTGATAGTTTTTTAATATCTCGTCTTTTTCATCGAATTCCAACCTGCGGAATTCTTGATTCAATCGAGAATTTCGCGTTGCCTCAACTTTTTTCAAAGATTCCTGCATTTCAACCGGGTAAGGCATATCGACTGCTCCGTATATTTTATTTTTGTATAGTTATATATACAACTTACATTTTCCGAGTGTCAACCCCGACCATTCAAACGACTTTCGGATCTATAACCCAAACAAAGGTAGCATTGACGGAGTGGTTTTGGGGTTATTTTCGAACGATATTGTGACGGTTTTTGTAATAAGCGCTTAGCGAATGGGAGCGTTTAGAAATTGAAACTGTTTGAGTCCCGAGCTCCGGCTTAAATGAGGTCGAGTTTTTCAATTTCAGCGAAATGAGCTTAGCGCTTATCAAAAACCGTCACACCCAGAGAGGAAATGACCCCAAAATCACGGCAGCCTTCATTTAAAATAGCGGTCCGGCACCAATACATGCCCTTCCATCAACCGTCGAGCCGTGCGGCCATAAGCTGCCTCTTTTAAAACGTAGGTATCCCCCTGCTTTTCCACTTTTGCCTCAACGTCGAAAATCCCGCTGGGATGACCCAGTTTCAATTCTTCCTTTCCCTGCGCGGCTTCCCCGATTATCTCATGGATGACTGTCCCCTCGATTGCAGCAGCGCCGGCCACTGCCATGGGACAACTGACGGCCATTGATTTATGCAGCGAACCCATGGTCATCACCCGTCCTAAAATATCGATATCCGCCGGCTCGACAATGGTCCCCTTCAATGTCCGGTATGACTGAGGGGCTCCAAAGAATCCGATTTTGGGAATTGCCTGGCTCCTCTGGGTTGCTTCCTCCGGGGTATCGGTCAAGCCGATGAGTACAGCAGCCCGGCTTCTAATGGCCTCAATATTGTCTCTGATTTTTTCACTGCTTTCAATCTCTTCAATTTCAATACCCGTGAGTCCAAGATCACCGGCAGGAACGAGGATCCATGGATTTCCGACATCTATAATCGTCATATGTACAGTACCAAGTCCACTCACATCGATTGTATCTTTTATGTTTCCGGATGGAAAAAGCTTTCCTGTCACCGATCCGCCCGGATCCACATATCGAATGGTGATCTTGCCGCCGTTGCCGGGTATCCCGTCGATGGCATAGACGCCATCCTCGTTATAGACACCGTTTTTTACCGGAACCTTCGCAATGATTTGCTTCCCGGTATTTTTCTGGTAAATTCTCACTATAGTGAACGGTTCTTCCGCCCTCACCAGGTTTTCGTCTACGGCAAATGCGGCAACCGCTGCGGCAATATTTCCACAAGTGCCCTTGTAGTCGACTACGGGTCGATCGATGGAAACCTGTCCAAAATTGTAAATCACATCATTTTCAGGATCGTCTGAAGGACCGACGATGGCCACCTTGCTGGTTACCGATGTCGCGCCTCCAATGCCGTCAATTTGCCGTTTGTTCGGGTCCGGACTGCCGTATGCAGCGAGAATCACCCGGTCTCTTTGATCCGGATCCTTCGGGAGATGAACATCCTGAAAGATAATCCCTTTGCTCGTACCGCCCCTCATGTAAACCGCTGGTATGCGCTTTTGCATTTATCACTCCCTAACCCGGACAAGCCGGTTGTAGCGAAGCGGAAATCCCGCTTTATCGGTAAATTGACGATTGAGAATTGAATATTGAATATTTGTGGATATCGCTCGCGCAACGCAGGCGCTTGCGCCGCGTGTCGCTCTGTCATTTTTATGATCGTTTTTTTTATAATTGATCCGCCAGAGGCGGACCTTAAATAGTCAATATTCAATCGACAATATTCAATAACTAGCCGGTTTGTATTGAACATCGATTTTGTCATTTTCCTTCCGGTAAAAGAAATTACCCTTGAAGTCATCATCCCGGGTATCTGGAAAATCCGACCGAAAATGAGCCCCTCGGCTCTCCTTTCGTGCCATGGCGCCCAATCCGATCAATTCTGCTGTTGCGATCATGCTTTTTAACTCATAAAAGGCAACGAGATCATACACCGACTCTATTCGGGTGTTGTCGAGAGCATCTGTTATTTTCTTGATTTCATCCAAAGCCGTTTGGCTGGTTTTCTCTTCCCGGATAATGGATAAATAATCCCAGGTTACCCTGCGAAGGTTAGTCATTAACTCGGAAATATTGATCCCACCGTCTCGAAAAGTCTCTATTTCGACAGATCGAATCTCCGGAAAACGCTTGGAATCGATTACCTGTTTGGCCTGTTTTCCGGCTATGGTTCCGAAAACAAAGGTTTCAGTCAGGGCATTGCCACCCAGACGATTTGCACCATGAAGCCCGCCGACCGCCTCGCCGCAGGCCAGGAGCCCCGGAATTTGAGTTTCTCCCCTCTCATTAATCACGACTCCCCCCATAAAGAAATGAGTCGCCGGAGAAATCGGAATGAGATCTTTTTTAAGATCTAGATTCGCTTTGCCCAGAAGACGCTTAAACTCGGCATAGCGGGTTTCAAAAATCGTGGCATCGATATGGCGGCAGTCCATAAATACATGGCCCTTATCTCCCCTTCCCTCCCTCACTTCGTTGAAGACAGCTCTAGACATAATATCCCGGGTGGCCATATCTCCTTTTGCATCGTAATTCGACATGAATCGATCCCCTGCCGCATTTCTTAAAAATGCCCCCTCCCCGAAAAGCGGGCTCGATACGGTTACTTTAATCGGAGAATACATCATGGTGGGATAGAACTGCACGAATTCCATGTCTCTCAATGATGCTCCGGCATTGAGGGCCAGCCGGTAAGAGTCTCCGGTAATATCCCGGGTGTTGTTGGTTTTTCTGAATATCCGTCCCCCTCCGCCGGTGGACAGTATTACACAACCTGCACGAAAAATAATAGCGGATTGCGTTTTCTTATTTAATGCAACGGCACCGGCGACCCGGCCTTCTGCGAGGAGCAATTCAATTACTGAAGTGTAATCTACGATTCGAATGCCTGCTTTTTCGGCTGTATTCAACAACGGAACAGAAAGCGATAAGCCCCTTGTGAGGTAGGGGAATTTGCTGAAATCAACAGAACGGGTTCTGGCTTCAGAATGGCCCGGAGCATGTTTTATGACAAGATTGTTTTCCATTGATCTGAATTTGACGCCATAGGCGGTAAATTTCTCAATCAAATTTGAGGAGCCCTTTATAAACAGATCGACAATTTCAGGATCGTTGATCTCCTTTCCGGAGGAGAAGGTGTCCTGTTTGAAGACCTCCATCGAGTCTTTTGAATCGAGATCAGGCGCCCAAACCGCCATTCCGGTACCGGCAACAATGGTATTGCCGCTGCGGCCCACCTTGCTTTTTGCCACAAGGGTAACATCCAAACCACACGCCTTTGCTTCAATAGCCGCCACAAGTCCTGCGGCTCCGCCGCCGATCACAAGCACATCGGTTTTAATCTCTTCCTTTGGAAATTTTTGCATTACAAAATATCCTTCTCTCTCTTGGCCCTTTGCGTCTCCACCCCGGTTCCACGTGGAACGGTTCCCACACGACCGGTTAAAACCCACCATGCCCTTCGGGCAGATCTATGATCATCCACTCTCTAATGCTTTATATTTAATACTTTCTTTCGCGAAGCGAAGGCTCCTTTTGTTGGGCCATTGTCGGCCCAACAAAAATGTCAGCGCATGTCTGTGTGTGTCTGCGGCTAATAAATTATTCGTCATTCAATCCGAGTGCCTTCGCCGGATTTGTTTTCGTCATGGTAATGATTTCTTCCTCGGTGATTCCCAGAAGCATCATCATTTCCATATACATCCGCATACCTTCCACCGGTGGCGGGTTGGTAATCTGACCGAAATCAGTAGACATGATGCAGTGTTCGGAACCGATTTCTCGGATCGCTTTGACGATTTCTTTAGGATCCAACTGATCGCTGTGCGGCATGCAGGCAGTGAAGCAATGTTCGAAGTAAACGCCCGGGCGCATCATTTTCTTCTGGTCTTCAATGGACGCTGTGGGGCCTACCCATTTAGACAGCGGATGGGTGATCACGATTTTATCGATTTTCTTCTGCTCTGCAGCTTTAAGCAGCACGAATATTTCAGGAGTTGAAAGGTGGCCGGTGGCAAGCACCATGCCATAGGACTTTATCAGATCCAATATCTCTTCTACAACCGGCAGGACTTTGTTTTGATTGTCCAGAATACTGATTCCCCGGCCGGGTCTATTTTGTTTGTTCATGTCGTTTTGCGATGAAAAAGTCGGCATCC
>CAYSUA010000133.1:0-11707 GCA_964433795.1 uncultured Desulfobacteraceae bacterium
CCCCCCTTGCGAAAGAGTGCATCATAACTTCCGCCCATATCACAAAGCGTGATCGTCACCCCGTTTCGTGTTATTTCCTCAAGTCCTTCCCCGAACTGCCTTGCATAAGCAGCATATTGGTTTAGAATTTTCCCGGCTGCGGCAGGCGTATCCTTTCGCAATAAAAAGACGGAAATCGAAACACCGTTTTTGCGATACCGGGCCGTATACGTATTTTGCATGAAGTCGAGCCCCATGGCATCTTTTCTAAAATACTGCTCGGAGCCGGGCACACGGTTGATTTCGGGCAAACCGTCGAGCCCCCAAACCGGTTCTCCGGAATCATGAAGCGAGACTGACAACTTTTCTGCCAGCTCCCGGCTTATCTTCTGAAGTTGAGGATTGTCGTCGGAGGCGATCATGCGGACATAGTATTGCCCTTTCCAGATGTAAAGACTGCCCCCCGCCCGGTATCCCTCACGTCCCATGCGGACTGGGATGATATCTTTATGTCGCTCAGCTGAAAATACGCCGAAGCTGTTGGTGGGATTTTCCATGTCGTAGATGGATACATCGATGAAGGATTCAGGGTTCGATGGATCGGCAAATACGGCAAAGGTCATTTGAACCATGCCATAGGACAAAAAGAACTCGGCACGGCCGTCGATTTGCTTCCAGAGAATTTTCGGGGCAAACCGCTGAACAGGCAGTGCCAGCTCCCATCCCGCCGGTACGATCCGGGTCAGGAGCTGCGAAAGGTTTTCAGCAATCTTTGCGGCAGCAACCGCAGCGTGGAAAAAAACCAGGGTCAGCAGCAAGATCCCGACCTTCTTTAATAGATTCCTCGCAGTCATAAAATTTCCACCGCTTCCTTCATGAGCCTTCCAATCGGCATTCCCTGGGGGCATGCCGCCTCTGCATTTGTATAATCGATGGCTACCATTTGCCTTCGCGTACCGGACGGTATCTTTCGAAAAAATGCTGCGGCTCGTTCAGGCTCACCGTAGAACCGGGTATACATCAGGTATCGCATGGTGTCGCAAATGGGAACACTTGTTTCAAGGGTCGATTCACAAAATCGGGCGCAACCGGCGCAGTATCCGGGTGCGGTTTCCCGGGCGTATCGATTCAGAAGCCTGCTGTCTTCACCGGAGAGTCGGGTCTGATTGCGTGCGGCCGCCACGTTGGACATGAGTATCTTGAGATTGGGCATCTCCGAGCAAATGCTTGCGATGTGAGGGTTTTCCCAGACCTCCTTGAGCTTGGCCTGTTCCTCGGTGAATCCTTTGCTTGCGAAACTCTCGATAATTTGTTCGGTTGCCCGACTTTTTTTCCCCTCACTTGCCCACCACGACCAGCCGGCCTGTGTTTTCATGGCGGTCAAACCGATGCCCGTCTTCACGCAGGCCTCAACCGCCCGCTTCATGGTGTCGGTATGCATGAGCCTGTAGTTATAGGTCACCATGATCCCATCGATCCAACCGAGTTTTGCCGCCCCGAGCATGCACGTTTCCATATTGGTGTGGGCGCTGAATCCGATCAGCCGGATCTTTCCTTCGGCTTTTTTCTTTTCGGCCCAGTCCCTGATGTCGTCATCCATCTCGCCGGGACTTGAAATACCGTGAATAAAATAAAGGTCGATGTATGTTGTCTTAAGCCTTTTAAGGGAATGATCGAGACTGTTCGAAATCTTGGAGGGCCGGCTCTCATCGGATTTGGAAACCAGAAAAACTTTTTTCCGATCCTCAGGGTACTTTTCAAAGTATTTCCCCATTGCCTCCTCACTGCCCCCGCCCGCATAGCTTTCTGCGGTGTCCCAGTAGGTCACGCCGAGCCTTACAGCCTGTCTCAAAAGACGCTGCTTCGATTCCAAGTTTTGGGAGCTGCCAAAACCGAGTATGGGAACAGAGACACCGGTGTTTCCAAAGGGCCTGACCGGCAGGGGTCCGCCCCACGATCCTGTTGCCGCTGCTGCGGCCGGCTTCGGGTCTGTGCCGGTCAGCAGGGTAGCCACGCCGGCAGCACCCGCGGTTTTAAGAAATTCTCTCCTGGACCAGGATTTCCTGTTTTCGGACACGATCAGATCCTCCAATCTCAACTAAATTAGCCACAGACCCACACAGACGTTTGAATATTTTCTTTTGCTAATGATATGTCTCTGTCTGTCTGTGTGAGTCCGTGGCAAAAAAAAGGAAATTCCTATACTTTCAAGTTATGGTCTATGGTAATTGGCTTATTTCAAACTATTTCCCGAAAGGACCTCTGTCAATGGGACGCAAGAAAACAGCAGTGAGGAAGGGGGGCGGCAGATCTGCTTTCAATCGATTCTTTCCTTCAAATGTTGATGTGCCGATGCCTTCAGCACTTCTTTATTTACTATGGACAGGGGTTTTATGCCCTGCATATAATCAATGACCGACTGGGCAGACATGACTTGCATGCCGATTTTTCCCATATCGGTATCGGATCCCACATGGGGGCTGACAACGATGTTGAGTCCGTCCAGAGGCAGATCCAGGTCCCAGATCTCATCCATCCCGTAGCCCCAGATTTTTCCCTGTTTAACCGCATGATAGACCGCCTCGTTATCCACGAGATGTCTTCTGGCGCAATTCACCAACATGGTGGTCTGACGCATTAAATCAAGCTGTGTTTGGGTGATGATGGTGTCGTTGGACGACGCGTGCAGCGTGATGATATCTGCCTGCTCACACACCGCATCCGGGGAATCCAGGTAACGGACCCCGGACTGCTCGGCCCACGCGCTGTCCGGATAAAGATCATAGGCAACACCGGAAACCTTGAATCCTTTCATCAACCCGAAGACATGTTTGCCGATAGACCCGGTTCCGATAATGCCGATGGTTTTCCCAGAAACGTCCAGACGCGAAGGACCTTCTTTTGTTTTTCCTCGGCTGGCGGTTTCATGGTGAGGGATTCTCCGTCCGGCCACATCCAGAATCGTCGCTACCGAAAGTTCGGCTGTGGGCCGTGCATTACACCCCGGGCAATTGGAGACCATGATACCATAATCCGTGGCAGCCTCAAGATCCACCGCATCGAAACCCACCCCGTATCTCGATATCAATCTCAATGTGCCGCCGCTTACGGCACCGATTTCCTTGAGCAGCTCCCGGGGGTAGAGCTCGAGATCGGAAATAACGGCAACAACCCGGTTCAGCTCTTCCGCTTCCAACGGTTTTGTCCGATCCCTGTCACACCGGTATTCTATTTCAATGCTTCCGTCCGACGCTTCGGCCAGCTCATCGAGTATCCGACACGCTTTTCCTTCTTCCTCCGGATGCGTCATTAGATCATCCAGGAAGCTGGTCGCCAGTACCAAAACCTTTTCCATACGTCACCTTCTATCCTTTCAGCTCCTCTGCGACCTTCTCAAAGATCGCGATGGTTTGCTCCACGTCCTCGTCTGTGTGGCACAGGCTCGGGTAATATTTATGGCTGTTTTTTAGGATCCTGTGCTTCCCCATGGTTTTCTTGTACTTTTCCAGCATACCGGTATCGGTGTTTAAAGCGGCGCGGTAGGTTCTAACGGGCCGATCGGTAAAATAGACGTCAAAGCAGGTCTCCATTCCGGATACCTGTGCCGGAATACCCACCTGATTAAACGCGCCCTCAAGGGCTGTCATCAACTTCCGTCCCGTGGCCTTGACTTTTTCATAGGTGCCGGGCTGCTTTAAGACCTTAAGCGTTGCCAGACCGGCGGTGGCCGCCAACGGGGTGCCGCTTAGTGTTCCGACCATGGAAACGAAATCGCTTTTTTCCGTCTTAAAGGAGTTGCAAACCGACATGATCTCATCGTTTCCGACCACGGCGGCAAGGGGCATCCCTCCCCCGATCACCTTTCCATAGGTGGCCATATCGGGAATGATATTAAAGTGTTCCTGTGCGCCGCCATATGCCATACGAAAACCGGTCACCACTTCATCGAAAATGAGCGGGACCTTGTAATGAGCAGTGATCTCCCGTAATCCTTCGAGAAAGCCGGGCACCGGCGGGATGATACGCTGGATCGGTTCCACGATGACCGCGGCCAGTTCATCGTGGTGCTTTTCGATGATGGCCGTGGTCGTCTCCAGGTCGTTGTAAGGCGCAACCAGCGTCAGGTCGGTAACCGCCTTGGGCATGCCCGCCGATTCCGGTATCGCCGCGAAAGGAAATTCCAGGTTGTCCTTGTGGGTGATACTCACCCAGAGGTGGTCGCTGGTGCCGTGGTAGCCGCCTTCAAACTTCAGCACCCTGTCCCGTTTGCGAAACGCCCGGGCGATGCGCAGTGCCTGAAAGTCAGCATCCGATCCGCTGGCGGTGAAGCGAACCTGATCGGCGCAAGGGACCGCATCAACGATCTTCTCGGCCATTTTTATGCAGGCTTCATTGGTATGGAAAAAAGTAAGCCCGGTATCGAGCGCTTCTTTCACAGCAGTGACCACTTCCGGATGAGCATGCCCCAGGAACTGGGGGCCCGATCCCAGCATGTAGTCGATGTACTCGTTTCCGCTGACATCCCAGACCCGTGAGCCCTTTCCCCGCGCGATAAGAAACGCTTCTTCCTGTGCCATCACGACGTTTCCGAGGCTTCCGCCCGGCAGGTACTTAAACGCCTTCTCCACCAGCTGCTTTTCTTCATCTGTTCGCTTTGTCATGACCCCCTCCTCTTCAATTTAAATTGTGGGGAAAACAGGTTTTCCGATCATGGGCTCGGATCAATGTAGAACTTTTCCATATCCCCGTTGTATTTTTCCATAAGCGCCCTGTTCCATCCCAACGGCGGCTCCGCACCGTCCGGAAGAAAGTTCCGGTAGGGCCTCTCCGCGGTCAGTTCGTCAAACTCCTTTCGGATGTTTGCCAGGAGATCCGGCCGGGTCAGCAGGTCGTGAGCCGTTAAGGCAGCCACCTTGGCACCGACGGAGATTCCCTTGTGGGCGAAAGATCCGATGGAACAGGCCACCGTGCTCCAGTGATGGGAGTGGCACCCGGGAACACGGGTGGGAAAACGGATGGTTGAAGTGGGAGCCACCAGCGTCACGTCCCCCACATCGCTGGATCCCCCCCGAAGAGGCGTGCCTTCCGGGGTTTCGAGCAGTATCGGGTAGTCCAGGCCCTTTTCGGGAAATCCGCCGTGCTGCTGCAATGCCCTGGCGAAAACCTCTTCTTTTTCCGTGTATGCCGGCCGACCGACCATCTGCATGTATTGATAAACCAGTTCGGCCAGGGCCTTGTTGCCGAACCGCTGATGACAGGCTGCGATCACCTGCACTTCATGATCGGTCTGCGTCATCAGGGCTGCTCCCCTGGCGCAGTCCATTACCCAGTTAAAATTGCTTTCGATGTTTTCGTCGAGATCCCGGACAAAATACCAGGTCCGGGCCTTGTCCGGCACTACATTGGGGGCTTCACCTCCCTCTAAGGTGACCCAGTGGGTCCGTTGACTCAGCGGAAGATGCTCCCGCATGCGCTCGGTTGCCGCATGCATCAGCTCCACTGCATCGGCAGCGCTTCTTCCCAGCCAGGGAGTGCTCCCGGAATGGGAGGTCGTCCCCTTAAAACTAACGGTAAACGAATACATGCCCAGCCCTTCCATCCCGTATTGGACTTTGAGACTGTCATGGGAGTGGCAGTCGATGACCGCCGCCACATCTTCGAACAATCCCGCACGGGTCATAAAGGGGCGGCTGACCAGCATTTCCTCTGCCGGTGACCCATAGAATTTCAACGTGCCGTCAATGTCATGTTTTTCCATGTAAGCTTTCAGGGCGGTGACCGTCAAGGCCTGCACGGCGGCCATTGTGTTGTGGCCGCAGCCGTGGCCGGGGGCGCCGGCCACCAGCGGGTCCTTTTGAGGAGACTCCGCCTTCTGGGACAGCATGGGAAGGGCGTCGTATTCGGCGAGAAAGCCGATGACAGGATCACCCGTACCGTGGCTCCACGAAGTCACAAAGGCGGTGGGCATTCCAGCAACGCCCCGATCCACATCGAACCCGGAGGCTTCCAGTGTGTCCGCCAGCAGCGCGGCAGACCGGTACTCTTCAAGCCCCAGCTCTGCATAGCTCCATACGGTATCGGATATTTTCCAGTATTTTTCCTGAAACGATTCTACGGCTTTGACAATTTCAAGCTGCTCTGTTGTCCATTCGGCCATGATAGAATGTACCTCCAATTCACTTCTTTTTTACAGTGTCGGTATCCTCGGTCCGGTCGTCTGCCGGCGGCGGTTTTGGCGCCAGATCAGAGATTTGATCATAGAGCTCAGGAGTCATGGCAATCTCCATGGAATTGATAGAATCCTCAAGCTGCTCTGCATTACGGGCGCCGACAATGGGAGCGGTCACCGCCGGATGGTGGGCGACCCAGGCCACTGCAAGGCTGACGGGGTGAAATCCGTTGTCCACGGCGAATTCATAAAACCGTTTTGCGGTCTCATGCATCGCCGGTTCACCATACCGGCTTTGATACATTTTATCTTCGTCAAAGCGGCCCGAACCGCCGGCTTGATCACTGATGTACTTTCCGGACAGCAATCCGCCACCGATGGGGTTATAACAGACCACGCCGATTTTCTCGGAAAGCGCCATGGGCAGCAATTCCACCTCTGCCTGACGTTTAACTAAATTATACATGGGCTGGATGCACTTGATCCGGCTCCACCCCTCTCTCTGACAAATTCCCTGGATCTTTGTGACCTCCCATGCGGCAAAGTTGCTCACCCCCGTGTACAATACCTTGCCCTGCCGGACCAGATCGTCAAGTGCCTGAAGGCTCTCTTCAACCGGTGTATTCTTATCCGGGTGATGTAGAAAATAGAAATCGATATAATCGGTTTGAAGGCGTTTGAGGCTGGCCTCCGCAGCCGCCATGATGTGCCGCCGGGACAGTCCCCGATCGTTGATGCCGAGCCCCATCTGGCCGAAGACCTTTGATGTGATGATCAGTTCATCACGGCATCCGGTCATGAGTTCTCCCAATATCTCTTCCGTGACGCCCTTGTTGTAGGCGTCTGCGCAGTCCAAAAAATTAATACCCCCCTCTCGGCAACGATTGAATATGGCAGCGGCTGTCTGTTTATCCGCCTCTCTGCCAAACGTCATGGTTCCCATGCAAAGCGCCGATACTTTAATGCCGGTATCTCCCAACAAACGATAGTCCATGTAAATGCCTCCTTAATTTGGCGGTATATCCGTTGAAAATAGGCGATCCAATTAACATCACCGATGGCGCCATTAGTCAAGTCTCGGTGATGACCGCAGACGATTCCCGGACTTGAAAAAAGATAATGATTATTGGTAATCGGTTATAACCTTTGAACCCTTGAACTCTGAACGCTATATTCAGAACCGATCAGTTTAGAATTTACATTCTTTGATAGTTCATATAATGCTCCTATAATCTGGAAAAAGGATCTGTCGATTTTATCAAGGAGGTGCTTGATGCCTAAAAAAGCGGATTTTCGCAAATATTACCACAATGCCCACGCCACGGACCTGCTGACGGATCGGGAGAAGAAGCTGATCGGCATCGCTGTTGCCGTCGTGCGCAACTGCCAGCCGTGAGTGGACCAACGCCTGGCGGATGCCGGGAAAGCTGGAATTTCAGAAGAGGTGCTGGATGCGACCTTCGATCTCACCACAGCCGTCATGGCCGGAATCGGTCAGAGCATGAATCAGCGCTACAAGAAATCACAGAAATCGAAAAAAGCTTAGAGCGAGAAAGACCAGGCCTCATGCAAAGCATCTGAAAGCTTTGGATCTTGAAGCATCTGTTGAGGAAGTTATTTCTTTCCGATGAGGGTCCCCGAAAGAAAAGTCCCCCCGATTGCAAGGCACTCCATATCGAGATACTTCTCGGCAGACTGTCTGAACAGGATGGAGCATTGTGCGGGGAACTCATCGTCCCGGTCGTTAAAACGGAGAAGCACCGGGAGTTTGGGAAGGAAATCGAATTTTAAGGAAACGTCATGGGAAGACCCGTTATCAAAGCTCACACCCCCCAGGCTTTCACTGACTTTTTCAAGGGCGGTTACCTTGCCGGCAAACTCGGTTTCAATGGTTTTATTGGTATTAGACGCAAAATATCCCACCAGCGGACCGGCATCCCTGAATTCACGGTAGGTCACCCAGTCCCCGATTTCGGGCGTATCTTCAGGGCATTGAAGGATATACTGGCAGAGCACGACGCTTATCGCAAAATTTGCCTTTTTCCCGGAAGCACCGGCCACACCGTCTGCTGAAATCCGGTAAGGTTCTCCGTAAAACGGGATGACAAGGGCATTTTCCGAGCGCTCTGCACCGAGCATACGGGCTCTGGACAGGAAATCGATACCGGTAATCCGATCCAGGTACTCCCGGTACGTTTTTTCGAAAACAGCCGCTTTTTTTCTCATTTCACTCCCTTATCTTTTGCGTCATTCCGCATCCGGTCTACCTGTTTCATGAGGGCATCATATTCGTCCTCGAGCTCCAGCAGATCCATCATTACAGGCGGCTTGACCGAATGAGCCGGGAGCCTCTGTTTTGTTTCCGCTATTTCTGCTTCGAGATCACGGAGTCTTTTGCGAAGCTGTTCGAGTGATTTCATATTGCTTTAATACTCGATGCCCGCTGCCTGCACTTCCTGAGCGCTGTGTGAATGACAGGGTGTGACCGCATACACCATGCTGCAGTCCGGACACTTTGATACCATGGTTTGCATTTTAAATGAATGCGTACAGTTTACGCAAACAATATCCAGCGGATTCGGCATGGGCATACTGTCATAACCCATCATTCTAACCTTGTCGGCGATCTGTTTCCCGTCTGGAAAACTTCCTGAACATCCGTCATGCATGGCTTTACCTCGTTTAGTTGTGGTTGAAGATAAAAAAGGGGTTATTCCCTAAAATGTCTTGCCGTTTCGATTTTTATGCATGATACACGGATCGGAAAGGGAAATCCTTGACTTAGGTCAAATATGGGTGTCTTGTAGGATTTCTACGGCGTGATTCGATAGTATATAAGGATATTTCCATGAAAAAACTTGAAGGGTTTCAACGAAAATATCTACGGGGGATTGCCCACAACCTGAAACCGTTGATCACCATCGGCCAAAAGGGGTTTACATCGGAAGTCCAACGGTCTGCAGACCAGGCCTTTCATGACCATGAACTCATCAAAGTGAAATTCAACGATTTCAAGGAAAAGGAACAAAAGACGGAGATCTGCGATCGTCTGGAAAAAAACACGGACTCTGTTATGGTGGGTATGATCGGCCATACGGCCATCTTCTATCGGCAGCAAAAGGATCCGGAGAAACGCAGAATTTCCCTGCCGCAAAGGAACAAAGCCCTTTAAGGCAATTCATAAACCGTGTGGGTTTATCACATCGGTGTGGTTAACAGGCTGACAACGCTTTCCATCAGTTCGTCCGCCTGCGCATCCAGTGCCTCATCCGTCAGATTGGCAATGGGATGGGGCATATCGAGAAAACGGTATTTCGGAACTCCCCAGGTTTTCGCCATCTCTTCTCCGGTAACCCTGAACGGTCCGGTTACAATGGAGACCGCCGGTATGCCGGCTTTTTCTAACAGTATCCCGTCGAGCACACTGCCCGAACTGCAGGACCCTCAGTCACCGATGCCGGCGATGACAATGTCCGCCTCGTTTTTGAAATCGTTTACGGCAGCATCTGAAACCGCGTGCCCGGCGGATGCCTTTGTCACAAGATGAGTTGTTTCGGTTTCATATCCGGCTTTCAAACGATCGGCAATTTTCAGCAAAAGCGTTTTGGAGTTGTACTTCGAGTTGTCCACCAAGCCGACTTTGAGCCCTTTTAAGCTTTGGGGCCGCGGAACATATTCGATGGCGGATTTGTCGACGGTTGTGGTCGGGTCGAACAAATCGATGGTCATGGGTCTTCTCCTTTCTTTCGATTATCTTCCCTCAAGGAACGATAATGGGTGTCGTCACGGACCGGGTCGATTGATGGGAACTCCAGCCCGGCAGGCATGCGGAAAAACACCCGACGGCACCGCCGGCGCATACCAGGACAATGTCGTCCGGACTCTGGACCGGATGCCGCAGCCGGGACGCATCTTCAGCCTCGATTTCCCCGGGCAATCGACCGGCCTGTTTTAGATCGGCAATGCTTCGCGTGGCTTCTCCGTACAGAAACTGTTTGACTTCCCTTTTGGACCAGCCGCTGTCCCGAAGGATTTCGGTGTGTTCGCCGCCCAGAACCACCACCATCTGCTGCTGGCCGACAATGTTCGCAGACCCCATATTGGCCATGGCATCCGCCATGCCCGTCAACAGGGGTTCGGGAGTGCTGGAAAGCTGGTTGTATGTTTGAATGATGCCTTCTGCTGCAAACAGGGTCGTTGTGCTTTCTGCGATAGAGAATCCTCGCTCCACATGAAGCGGCTCCCAGGGAGATGCCTCCTCGTTTTCTGCAAAGCAGAAGGCGATCTTTCCCGGACTGCCCAGCGTCGAACGGTCCAGCTTGCCGGGCCTGGTGTTGATGGCGTTCATCATCAGCAGGCGCAGCGCTCTTCCGATGGTCATATTGGGACGATATCCCGGACCGAATGCATTGTCCTTTGCGTTGATTCCCAGGCCTGCTGCAACAGGCCCGTTGACGATGATGACGACAGAAGCACCGCCTGTGCTGGTGGCAACGCCGTGGTAGCCGAAATCCTCATGGCAAAGCCCCTTGACCGCGGAAATCACCACGGGCATATACTCCGGCAGGCAACCGGCCATAACGGCATTGATGGCCACCTTTTGGGCGGTGATCTGCGTATTCCGCACATTCACCTCTCCCACCACCGAATTGCCGTCGAGACCGGCTGCTGTCAGCATTGCGTTTACGGATGATTCACTTGGGGGAATCACCGGGAGGCCGTCCGTCCAGCCTTTTTCGTAATACAACTCTATCAGGGCAGCGGCTTCCTCCGGTGCGGCGATGTTGGTTTCCTGGGTCATGACCGACTCCTTTTTCGGTTTGGCATACGGGGTTTCCTCGATCCGATATAACCATGCACCGGGTTTCGGTGGATTGTCAAATCTTTTCCATTCGACCTCTTTTTTATCCAACATCTCTGTATTTATCCCGATTCAGTCACCTAACACTATCGTATCGAAATCGTGACTCAGCGACGCCCCCAAATTCAAACAATATCTGTTTGAAATAGTAATAACCATACCACATTGTATTATACTTAATTTTTCTACCCATTTTCTACCCAATAAATCAGTCTTGAATTACCCTATCCAATTTTATATAGCTTTTGCATCATAGATGATTCATCTCTTGAATGACAGCCACACTTCAAAAGAGGAAAGCTGATGCTTATCTCTTCGGAAATCTTACCATCAAACTGGCTGTTTAATTATTACATGCGTGGATAAGACTCCTTACAGCACTACTCGATATTACTTGAGAGACGAATACATAGCAGGTTAACTCTACTTATTGGTTATATAAAAATGATAAATTACAAGTAACTCATGTCATATAGGTCCAATCTCGGCTGCAATAATATTTTATATAAATATTAGATACTTGGTAGACTGATTAAAGAAAATTCGGTTTTCTCAATCTTGGCACGACAAATGCCTTATTAGATGCAATATATGCATTGCGAAACGAACCTCCTTATTTGATAGATAGCAGTATGGATTATAACTCATGTTTCGCACCCCCTAATAAGGGGTTAAGCGGGTAGAAATGCTCAATTTAC